>NZ_JASKYT010000242.1:0-11792 GCF_041028275.1 Streptomyces sp. PU-14G | reverse complement strand
TCCCCGCCCCTGCCGCTCCTCTCCCCGCCGCCGTCCTCGCCGCGCTCGCCGAACGCAGCGGCAGTGGGTGCGCTGGACGCATGGACAGCGGGGGCGCTCTCCCGCAGGGCGAGCGCCGCCACGCCTGTGGGGTGCGGGCGGGGCACGAGGCTGCGCAGCGTCTCAGCGGACACTTCACGCAGCAGTGCGTCCAGGGTGCCGGTCAGGTCGGGGGCGAGTTGCCCGGCCAGCGAGAGCGCGGCGCGGCGGTCGGTGGCCAGCGCGACCGGCACCCGCGCGCCGAAGCGCAGCGCGTGCTTCAGCGCGTGGAATCCGTCCAGCAGCACCCCGTCGGCGGCATGCCGCGCCCACTCCGTCTCAGCCGTTCCGCTCACCCGGCCACCCTACGGGCGCCGAGGCCGGGACCGCCGGGTCCTGGGAGACAGCCGTATGCGCTGGAGGGGGTGTCACCGGTTCCCGGGAGCCGGGCCCGCTGGGCAGCCACCCCCGTACGCGGGTTGTGAGGGCGGTGGCGTGTCGGCCGAGCCAGACGAGGAAGACGGTCGGCAGGAAGACCGCGTCCGCCGCGATCATCGCCATCGAGAAGAACGGCAGTCCCAGCAGGACGGCGATGCCGACGTGTTCCATGATCATCATGGCCAGGAGCACGTTTTTCACCCTCCTGTTGAACAGGGTGAAGGGGAACGCGACCTGGGTGATGACCGTCCCGTAGGTGACCAGAAAGACCATGAGGCCGTTTCCGGCCAGCAGGTGGCTCAGCTCGGGCCACGGCGTGAAGTAGTCGAGGTTCATCGGGTAGTAGACGGCCGTGCCGTCCTGCCACCGGCTGCCCTGGATCTTGTACCAGCCGGCTGTCGAGTAGATCAGGCAGACCTCGACCATGATGATGAGCAGCACGCCGTTGTGTGCCAGATTGGCGAGGATGTCGCAGACGGTGCGCAGCTCGCGCAGTCCGCTGCCGCCCCTGACGGCGACCGCCTTGTTCAGGCACCACCATGCCGCGTTGGCCACCCACAGTGCCCAGAAGAAGAGCGTCCAGCCGGTGCTCATGGCGCCGGCGATGGTGCCGCCCACCAGGATGGCGCCGAGCACCGCCCACAGCACGACGCCGCCGGTCCCCGCCACCGGGTCGCCACCTCGGGAAGCGACACCCGCTCCGCCACTCGCCGCAGCGCCGCCCCCTCCCCCGGACACACCAGCGGACGCACCAACCGATGCACTAACGGGCGCGCCAACCGATGCACCAACGGGCGCACCATCCGACGCACCAACGGGCGCGTCGTCTCCCGGCTCGGCGTCCGTACGGGCACCGGCTCGGGCACGGCGGGCCCGCCGTGCGTCCAGGGACCACACCTGCGAACAGCGCGTCAGGATCAGATACAGCGCCATCAGGTGGATGACGTTGTCCCCGCCGTCGCCCATGAAGACGCTGCGGTTCTGCAGCGAGAGAACGCCCACCATGAACAGCACGGTCGCGGCGCGCGTGTGCCAACCCAGCACCATCGCTGCCGCAGCCGCCATGGCGACGAGGTAGACGAGTTCGAACCAACTGTCGCTGCTCGCCCACATCAGCACGGTGAAGGCGTGGTTGGTCTCGATCAGCTGCTTGCCGAGCCCGAAGCTCCAGGGGCCGTCGGGACCGTAGAGCTCGTGCCGGTGCGGCCACTCCCGCAACAGGAAGAACAGCCATGCCGCGCCGAACCCGATGCGCACGATCGCCGTCTGGTACGGGCCCAACGCGTACCCGGTGACCTTGCTCAGCCCGCGCGAGACGCAGCGTTCGAACCGTGCCCTGGGCCCCTGGATCCGTGCTCCTCTCCCCGAGCCAGGGCCCGTCCCCGAGCCAGCGCCCGGCCCTGAGCCCGGGCCCAGGCCTGCGCCATGGGCGGCCCGCGCGTCCTCGCCGGAGGCCACGTACCGTCCCTCTCCCCTGACACCCTCCGTCACTTGGCACCTCCCGGCAGGTCGGCGCTGGTGACCTGCCACCAGGGCTGCACCGAGTACTCGGTATTGCTGTCGGACTTCTCGTCGCTCCACTCGGGCGGCGCGACCGGGGTGACGACGGCGCGCACCTGGATCCGCTCGACGCTGCCGCCGTTCAGCTCCGTACCGAAGCGCAGCATCACGATCCGCTTGATGTACTGCTCGGAGAGACGGCCGCGCAGCCCGTAGGGCTTGCCCTTCTCGTCGTGGTTGTCGGCGTAGAACTCCCAGGCGCGGCGCAACTCGTTCTGCTCGGTGTGGCTGGGGGCGGGGTTGCCGTGGATGGCCGCGCCGTCCATGGCGCTGAGGTTGACCCAGCCCGTGGTCTCGGTGCCGCCGCCGGGCGCGGCGATGCGCGCCCGCGCGTGCACGGCGATGTTCTGCTGAAGGGGGTTGGGCGCGAAGAGTTTCCAGTTGCGTTCGAACTCCGGGTAGACGTAGGAGTCCACGACCTCCGCGTGCCGTTTGCTGACCGTGTTGTCCGGTGCCGTCTGCAAAAAGACCACCGCCACGTGGAACGCGACTCCGACAGTGACGACGGCCACGGCTATCGCGACGAAGATCCGCGCGGGCAACGAGAGCGCGGCGATGCCCCGCATGCCGTCCTTTTCCCCCGCTTCCCCCACGCTGTCCGCCCCGGGCACCTGGTGCGCTGCTGGCTCCATGCCCTCCCTGCTCCCCATTCCTTCATGCCATGCATGCCATGCCCATGCCTGGACCGGTCCGCCTCGAAGACTCTCAGAGACTACTGGTGCGCGGGAGCCCCGCCCGAGGGTCCGTGCCATTCGCTGTCCACAGGCGACCCAGGCTGCTCTTGACAGCTTGGTGAGCCGCGCTCATTCTTGAACCGAACGATCGGTCGGTCGGTCGCCTGCGGTCGACCGGTCCGGGATCGTGCCGGGAATCACTGGCGCCGAGATATCAGGGGGCTCGCATGTCATCGGTGACAACGCCGCCGCTCAGCCGGCGGGCGGGGGAGGGGAAGGGCCCTGCGGGGCCCGGGCCGAACGGCGCCTCGCCCGAGGAGGAGGCCGCGCTCCAGGCCGCCTTCGACGCGGCCGTCGCCGCCGAAGAACGCATCGAGCCACGCGACTGGATGCCGGACGCCTACCGGGCCACCCTCGTCCGGCAGATCGCCCAACACGCCCACTCCGAGATCATCGGCATGCAGCCCGAGGCCAACTGGATCACGCGTGCGCCCTCCCTGCGCCGCAAGGCGATCCTGATGGCCAAGGTGCAGGACGAGGCGGGCCACGGCCTCTATCTCTACGGCGCGGCCGAGACGCTGGGCACGGACCGCGAGCAGCTGCTCGACAAGCTGCACGCCGGCCGCCAGAAGTACTCCTCCATCTTCAACTACCCCACCCTGACCTGGGCTGATGTCGGCGCGATCGGCTGGCTGGTGGACGGCGCCGCGATCACCAACCAGGTGCCACTGTGCCGCTGCTCCTACGGTCCCTACGCCCGCGCCATGGTGCGCATCTGCAAGGAGGAGTCCTTCCACCAGCGCCAGGGGTACGAGCTGCTGCTGGCCCTCTCCCGCGGCACCGAGGCACAGCACGCGATGGCGCAGGACGCGGTGGATCGCTGGTGGTGGCCCTCGCTGATGATGTTCGGCCCTCCCGACGGAGAGTCGGCGCACAGCGCCCAGTCCATGGAGTGGAAGATCAAGCGGCACTCCAACGACGAGCTGCGGCAGCGTTTCGTCGACATCTGCGTCCCCCAGGCCGAGGCCCTCGACCTCACCCTCCCCGACCCCGACCTGCGCTGGAACGAGCAACGCGGGCACTGGGACTTCGGCCCGATCGACTGGCAGGAGTTCCGCGAGGTCCTGGCGGGCAACGGCCCGTGCAACGACCAGCGGTTGCAGCGGCGCCGCGCGGCGCACGAGGACGGCGCCTGGGTCCGCGAGGCGGCTGCCGCCCACGCCGCCAAGCAGGCGGCCCGAGCGAGCGCCCCTGCGCCGGCATCCCCAGCAGTCGGCACCGATCCGGCAGCCGGCACCGATCCATCGGCCGACACCGATCCGGCGGCCCGCACAGCCGGGCAGGACCCGCAGCCCCGAGCAGCCGAACCCGCACAGCGAGGAGTTGAGCAGAGCTCATGAGCGCCGACTGGCCCCTGTGGGAGGTCTTCGTACGCAGCAGGCGCGGCCTCTCGCACACCCACGCGGGAAGCCTGCACGCCCCGGACGCCCAGATGGCTCTCCGCAACGCGCGGGACCTGTTCACCCGCCGCTCCGAGGGTGTCTCCCTCTGGGTGGTCCCCTCCGGTGAGATCACCGCTTCCTCACCCGACGAGAAGGACCCCTTCTTCGCCCCCGCGGCCGACAAGCCCTACCGCCATCCGACGTTCTACGAGGTCCCGGAAGGAGTGCGGAACCTGTGAGCACCACCACGTCCCCTGCCGCCCTCGCCGCCCTCCCCCTCGGAGACGACGCGCTGATCCTCTCCCACCGCCTCGGCGCGTGGGCGGGCCACGCCCCTGTGCTGGAGGAGGAGGTGGCCCTGGCCAACATCGCCCTGGACCTTCTGGGCCAGGCCCGTGCGCTGTACGCCGAACTGGCCGGCGTGCTCGGCAGCGAGGACGAGATCGCCTACCTACGGGAGGAACGCGCCTTCCTCAACTGCCAGCTGGTGGAGCAGCCCAACGGGGACTTCGCACACACCCTCATCCGCCAGCTCCTCTTCTCCACCTACCAGCAGCCGCTCTACGCCCAGTTGGCCCCGTCCCTCCCCCTCGCCGCCAAGGCCGTGCGGGAGGTCGCCTACCACCGCGACCATGCCGAGCAGTGGACGCTGCGCCTGGGCGACGGCACGGAGGAGAGCCACGCTCGCACCCAGCGCGCCGTCGACGCGCTGTGGAGGTACACCGGTGAGCTGTTCCAGCCGATCGAGGGTCTGGACGTCCGCTGGGGGGAGCTGGAGGAGGAGTGGGAGGCCGGCATCCGCGCGGTCTTCGGGCAGGCAGGGCTGACGGTGCCCGACAGTCCGCGCCAGGGCGCCTGGTCGGCCGGGGCGGGCCGCCAAGGGGTGCACACCGAGCCGTTCGGCCGGATGCTCGCCGAGATGCAGCATCTGCACCGCAGCCATCCGGGGGCGGCATGGTGACGGGGCACCTCACCCGCGGTCCGGTCGCCGGCTCCCACTCCCACTCGCCCGACTTCGCCGAGCTGGCGGGCGCGGTGCCCGATCCCGAGCTGCCAGTGGTCACGCTCGCCGAACTGGGCGTGCTGCGGCGGGTGACCGAACCGGAGGCGGGGCACGTCCTCGTCGAGCTCACTCCGACCTACACCGGGTGCCCCGCGATCGAGGCGATGAGCACCGATATCGAGCGGACGCTACGCGAGGCCGGCGCCGAGCGGGTCGAGGTCCGCACCGTGCTCACCCCGCCCTGGTCGAGCGACGACATCAGCGAGGAGGGCCGCCGCAAGCTCACCGCACACGGCATCGCGCCGCCCCGCGAGGGAGCCCGCGCCCGCGGACCCGTCCTGGTCGGTCTCTCCCCCACCCACCGCACGCGGCCCGGCGCCGCGGAAGAACGGGGCCGCGCGCCCGACCCGGGCCCGGGCCCCGTCCACTGCCCGCACTGCGGCTCCGCCGAGACGACCGTGTTGAGCCGTTTCTCCTCCACGGCATGCAAGGCCCTGCGTCGCTGCGAGAGCTGCCGGGAGCCGTTCGACCACTTCAAGGAGGTGTGAGGGGTGCCGGTCTTCCATCCGCTGCGCGTCCAGTCGATCGAACGTCTCACCGACGACGCGGCAGCCCTCACTCTCGCCGTCCCTCCCGAGCTGCGCGAAACCTACGGCTACACCGCGGGCCAGCACATCGCGCTGCGGCGTGTGAACGAGTACGGGGAGGAGATCCGGCGCACCTACTCGCTGTGCGACCCCGCCCGCTCCCGGCCCGGCACGCTGCGGGTGGGCATCCGACTCGTGGAGGGCGGGGAGTTCTCCACCTACGCCCTCAAGGAGCTGACCGAGGGCGGCACGGTCGAGGCGCTGCCACCGACGGGTCGTTTCGTCCTCGCGCCACGACCTGGACGGTTCGCCGCCGTCGTCGGCGGCAGCGGCATCACGCCCGTTCTCTCCATCGCCGCCACCTTGCTGGAACGCGAGAGCGGGGCCCGGTTCTGCCTGATACGCAGCGACCGGACGGCGGACTCGACGATGTTCCTGGAAGAGGTGGCCGACCTCAAGGACCGCTATCCCGACCGCTTCCACCTGGTCACCGCCCTCTCCCGCGAGAAACAGCACAGCGGGCTGCCGTCCGGCCGTCTCGACCGCGACCGGCTGACCGCGCTGCTGCCCGCGCTCCTGTCTCCTCCCGCTGTGCGCGAGATGGACGGCTGGTACCTGTGCGGCCCCCTGGGCCTGGTCGACGGCGCGGCCAAGGCACTGCGCACGCTGGGAGTCCCGCGCACACGTGTCCACCAGGAGATCTTCCACGCGGACGACTCGGTCGCCGGGTCCGCGCCCCGGCCCACGGGGGCCGCGTCCACAGCGACAGCGATCGCCGGTTCCGCCACCGTGAACGCCACCCTGGGCGGCCGGGGTGGCAGCTGGCCCGCCCGCGAGGGGGAGACCCTGCTGGAGACGGTCCTGCGCAACCGCACCGACGCGCCCTATGCCTGCAAGGGCGGCGTGTGCGGCACCTGCCGGGCCCGTCTCGTCGGCGGCCAGGTCCACATGGACCGCAACTTCGTTTTGGAGGAGGAGGAAATAGAGGCGGGTTACGTCCTGGCCTGCCAGTCCCACCCGACCACACCTGAGATCGCCCTCGACTTCGACGGGTGACCGCCGGGGGCAGACCGCGCCGCAACGCGAGGGTGCCGTGCCCTGCTCACCGTCCGCCGGCTGTCCTCGCCCTCTGGCTAACGGCGACCCACCGTCGTAACCTGACGGCCCATCAGGTAAGGGCGTCGACCCAGAGGGCGGTGCGGCATGGACTTCGGGTTCAGCGAGGAGCAGGAGGCGGTGCGCGAGGCCGCGAAGGGAGCCTTCGCGCACGTAGCGGTCGACGCCCTGCCGAGCCCGGCGCTCGCGGCCGGAGCCGTCGCTGACGACTTCGACCGCGACCTGTGGGACCGGCTCTCCCGGGCCGATCTCCTCGGTCTCACCGTGCCGGCCCGGCACGGCGGCTCGGGACTGGACGCGGTGGCACTGTGCCTGGTGCTGCGCGAGGCGGGACGGGTGCTGGCCCGCGTCCCCCTGTTGGAGACCGGCGCTGCGGCGCTCACGCTGGCAGAGCACGGCAGCGAGGAGCTGTGCGCCAGGCTGCTCCCCCGCATCGCGCGCGGCGAGCTGGCCGTGACCGTCGCCGGGCAGGGAGCGAGCGGGCACGAACGGCCCGAACTCGCCGTCTCGGCGCGGCCCGATTCCGAGGGAAACAGCGATGGGGGCGGCTGGGTGCTGGAGGGGACGCAGACCGCCGTGCCCTGGGGGCAGACGGCGGATCTGATCGTCGTCCCCGCGCACACGCCGGACGGCCGCCCGCTGCTGGCTCTCCTCGCTCCGGGAGCCGCCTCGGGCGGCGTCACCCTGGAGGAGCAGGCGCCCACCAACGGCGAGCGCTACGCCAGGTTGCGACTGGACGCCGTGCGGGTACCGGCCGGGGACGTGATCGAGGACGCCGCGGCCCCGTCCCGTCTCCAGCGCCTGCTGACCACGGGCACCTGCGCGCTGGCGCTCGGGCTGGGCAGCAGGGTCTTGGAGATGACCAGCGCGTACGTCAGCGGACGCGAGCAGTTCGGGTTCCCTGTCGCCACGTTCCAGGCGGTGGCCGTCCAGTCCGCCGACCGCTACATCGACCTGCGCGCGATGGAGGCCACACTGTGGCAGGCGGCGTGGCGGCTCGGTCCGGCCGAGGTGGCGGTCGCCAAGATGTGGGCGTCGGACGGGGTACGTCGCATCGTGCAGACGGCACAGCATCTGCACGGCGGGATGGGCGCCGACACCGACTACCCGCTGCACCGCTTTCATGCCTGGGCCAAGCAGTGGGAGCTGTCCTACGGCCCCGCAGCGGCCCACGAGGAGGCCCTGGCCGAGCTGTTGGCGACCCAAGAACCCGCCTGAGCCGCCGCCTCTGGACGGCCGCGCGCCGGCGGTGACGACGACGGCGACGGTTCTGGACTGGCCGCGCGCCGACGGTGACGGCGGGGACCGTACGGGACGGGACGGCCGCGCGCCGACGTGACGGTACTGCGACGCGCAGGCGGCGACCACGCCCGGCCCACAGCTCTACGGGCCCACAGCTCCGTCAGCCCCCGGGCCACCGAGCCACCGGGCCACCGGGCCACCGGGCCGTCAGTCCACCGGGCCACCGGGCCGTTTATGGGGCGGAGTCAGGAGGGTCCGGGGCCGGGCCGAGGCGGGGCCGTCAGGCGACGAAGGCGGGGTCGGAGTCGCCCTCCAGAGGACGCCCCGCGCGTTCCCAGGCGAGCATGCCACCGTCCACGTTGACGGCGTCCACGCCCTGCTGGGCGAGGTAGGCGGCGACCTGGGCCGACCGTCCACCGACGCGGCAGACGACGTACACGCGCTCGCTCTCACCCAGTCGTTCGGTCAGCTCGCCCTGGCGCGCGACGAAGTCGCTCATCGGAATGTGCAGCGCGCCCTTGGCGCGTCCGGCCGCCCACTCGTCGTCCTCGCGGACGTCCAGCAGCAGTGCCTCGGACGGCACGGAGGCGGCGTCGATCTGCGGTACCTGTCCGGGAAGGGCGTTCATCCCTGGTCTCCCTGTTCTCCCTGGCCCGGATCTTTCGGGCGTTCTCGTCCTGCTTCGTCATTCCCTTTCGGGACTTTCGTCTTCCGTAACCCCTTTCGGGGCTTTCGGCAGCCAACCAGGGGTCGAGCAAGCGGATCAGCTCGCAGCCGTGCGAGCGCGACCGCTGCTCCCGCGGCCGGGCTGCTCGCTCACGCTTCCCGCAGTCGGGCCAGCTCGCGCTCGCGCTCGGACACCTGCCCGAGCAGCTGCTCGGCGATCTCGTCCAGCAGTGTGTCGGGGTCGTCGGGGGCCAGCTTCAGCATGGAGCCGATCGCGCTCTCCTCCAGTTCGGCGGCCATCTGCGCGAGGACTTCCTTGCGCTGGGCCAGCCACTCCAGACGGGCGTACAGCTCTTCGCTGCGCAGCAGCTCGACCAGGGGCTCGGGGAGCGGCCCTGCCTCCCATTCCTCGGCGAGCGCGGCAAGCGCGGTCGCGTCACCGTCCGCGTACGCCTTGTTCACCCGGACGAGGAAGGCCTCGCGCCGCTCGCGTTCGGCCTCGTCCTGCGTGAGGTCGGGGTGCGCCTTGCGGACGAGGTCGCGGTAGGCCTTGCGGGCCTCTTCACTGGGCCGCACCCGGCCGGGCGGACTGACGGGCTGCTCGTTGAGCATCGCCTGCGCCTCGGGGAGCATGCCGCTGGAGTCGATCCAGCCGAAGAAGAGCTCCTCGACCTGGGGCATCGGCAGCACGGCGCCGCGCTTCTCGTCGGCCTTGCGGATGTCGTCCGGGTCGCCGGTGCGGGCGGCGATCGCCTCGGCGATCTGCGCGTCCAGTTCGTCGAGGCGGGCGTAGACGGGGCCCAGCCGCTGGTGGTGCAGCCGGGAGAAGTTCTCGACCTCCACCCGGAAGGTTTCGACCGCGATCTCGTACTCGATCAGCGCGTCCTCCGCGGCACGAACCGCCTTCTCGAGCCGTTCGGTGCCGGGTTCTTCCCGCGCGGGCCCCTCACTCACACCCGAGCGCTCCTCCCTCGCGTCACTCGCCCTCGCGGGCCCCTCACTCGCCCGTGAAGTATCACTGCTCGCCTGCGCGGGGTCCGCACGCGCGGAATCCGCACTCGCACGCGCGGATTCCGCGTTCGCATGCGAGGCGGCCTCGCTCGCATGCGAGGCGGCCTCGCTCGTGGGCGGAGGGTCCTCGTTCGCCTGCGCGGGGGAGTTGGCGTTCATCGCGTCCACCCTACGACCGGCGGACGCCCGTCCACCCTGCGACCGCCGCACGCTGCGTCCGCCCCTGCGACCGCCGCACGCCTGCGTCCACCCCTGCGACCGCCGCACGCCTGCGTCCGCCCCTGCGACCGCCGCACGCCTGCGACCGCCGCACGCGGCCTCACTCCCGGAACGCCTCCGGGCAGCGATTGGCGGTTCCCGTCAGGTGGGAGTCGGCCCAGCGGGTGAGCTCGACCATGGCGGGCCGCAGGGCGTGGCCGGAGTCGGTGAGGCTGTAGCTGACCCGCAGCGGCGGACCCTCTTGGACGGCGCGGGAGACGAGGCCGAGCGCCCCGAGCTCGGTCAGCCGGTCGGAGAGCATGCGCTCACTGATGCCGGGCACAGCGCGGCGCAGTTCGGCGAAGTGGCCGGGGCCGCTCATCAGCGCGGCCAAGATCAGTCCTGTCCAGCGCTTGCCCAGCAGCTGGAAGACGCGCGTGATGGCGCTCTCGGGCTCGGTGCAGGCGGTCGCAGCCGAGTGGTCCGGAGTCGGGTCCGGGGGCGGGGGCGGAAGATCGAGCTTTCCAGGCTCTGACATGGCTCCATACTACTGCGCCCACACAAGGTGGTGCAGAAAAGTAAGTGACTGTGCTATACATAGTTACGTCGGAAACTTTCCTCAGCTTACAAAGCACTAGGAGCCCTCCATGGCCACCCTCCTCCACATCGACTCGTCCCTGTATCCGCACGAGGCCTCCGTCTCCCGTGACGTCGCCGCCTCCTTCCGCAAGGCCTGGGAGGCGGAGCACCCGGACGGGAAGGTGATATACCGCGATCTGGGCACCGACCCGGTCCCGCACCTGGAGGGTCCGGCCGCCGTGGCGGGCTTCATCGCCCCCGCGGAGCACACCCCCGAGCAGGCCGAGGCCTTCAAGCTCCGTGACGAGCTGACGAGCGAGTTCGAGCGCGCGGACGCGGTGCTGATCGGCGCCCCGATGTACAACTACACGATCCCGTCCACGCTGAAGGCGTGGCTGGACCACGTGATCGTCATGGGCCGCACCACCGCTTCGCCCACCAGGACCGCGGCGGGCAAGCCGGCCACCGTCGTGGCCAGCCGCGGTGGCGGCTACGGTCCGGGCACCCCGCGCGAGAGCTTCGAGTTCGTGCTGACCTACCTGGACAAGGTGCTGGGGGAGGCGGGCTTCGGCCTGGACGCGGAGTACATCGTCCCGGAGCTCACGCTGGCCGAGGGCAACCCGGCCATGGCGGACCTGGTGGACATGGCGAAGGCGTCCCGTGCCCAGGCCCACGAGGCGGCCGAGCTGCGCGGAAAGGCGCTGGCGGCCCGGTTCGCCAACTGAGTCGCCGACCGGCGCGGATTCACCCACTGAGCGGTCGGCTGCCGAGCTCCGCCAGCCGAGCAGCCGGCCGACCGGTGTGCGCGCCATGCCACCAGTGCGCGCGCCATGCCACCGGGCGCCAGGTCCCTCGGGGCGGCAGCCCCCTCCCCGCCAGAGCGGTCAACTGACGGACGAGCGCCCGTCACTACGGAGCGTGCAACCGCACATGCGGACCGCACGCTCCGCTCGCGTGCGCCGACCGGCTTCGTATGCGCCGACCGGTCCGGTGCGTGTGACCGACCCGACACCGGCTGCACCGTACGACGAAGGCCCCATCGGATTCCGATGAGGCCTTCGTCTCTGTGTGCGCGAGGGGGGAGTTGAACCCCCACGTCCTTTCGGACACTGGAACCTGAATCCAGCGCGTCTGCCTATTCCGCCACCCGCGCATTGGGTGTTGTCGTCTCGCCCGGTGCGGGCGCCTGCCGACATCCAGAAGATTAGCACGTCGAGCGGGGTGGATTCACATCCGTATTCGGGGCCCCCTCCCGACC
>NZ_JASKYT010000241.1:0-10816 GCF_041028275.1 Streptomyces sp. PU-14G | reverse complement strand
CGGTCGGTGCGGGGCCTTCGGCCGGCGCGGGTACGTCCGCTGCGGACGCGGCCCGGGTGGGGGCGTCGCAGGTGTCGCTGGAGTCGGTCACGGGCAACGATTGTCCGCCATGCCCCGGGCACGTTCGAAGGCCCGTACGAAAGTGGGATACGCGGCTCCTGTTTCGGCTCCCGTAACGGCTCGTGGGCGGTGCCCGTGGGCCCCTCCGGGCCGCGGCTCTCGCGCGCTTCCCGGGCCGCGCGGCACCCTTGCCGCCTCGCAGCCGGACCGGTTGCCGCGACCCGCGTACCGCCCCTCCCGGAAACCGCCTCTGGGCAGGGAGAATGGCGCACCGGACATCCGATGGAGAAGGGAGGCCCTTCCGTATGGCACAGGAAGTACGCGGGGTCGTCGCACCCGGCAAGAACGAGCCCGTGCGGGTCGAGACGATCGTCGTGCCAGAACCGGGCCCCGGCGAGGCCGTCGTCCAGGTGCAGGCGTGCGGCGTCTGCCACACCGACCTGCACTACAAGCAGGGTGGGATCAGCGACGACTATCCCTTCCTCCTCGGGCACGAGGCGGCGGGTGTCGTGGAGGCCGTGGGCGGGCGTCACGGATGTGGCGCCCGGTGACTTCGTGGTGCTCAACTGGCGTGCGGTGTGCGGCCAGTGCCGGGCCTGCAAGCGGGGCCGGCCCTGGTACTGCTTCGACACCCACAACGCCGAGCAGAAGATGACGCTGGCGAGCGACGGACGTGAGCTGGAGCCGGCGTTGGGCATCGGCGCCTTCGCCGAGAAGACGCTGGTCGCGGCCGGGCAGTGCACGAAGGTGGACCCGTCGGTCTCGCCCGCCGTCGCCGGGCTGCTCGGGTGCGGGGTGATGGCCGGGATCGGCGCCGCCCTCAACACGGGCCAGGTGACCCGCGGCGACTCCGTGGCCGTCATCGGGTGCGGCGGTGTGGGCGACGCCGCGATCGCGGGCGCGCGGCTCGCGGGCGCCGCGCGGATCATCGCCGTCGACATCGACGACCGTAAGCTCACCACCGCGGAGAAGATCGGTGCCACCCACACGGTCAACTCCTCCACCGCCGACCCCATCGAGGCGATCCGCGAGCTGACCGGCGGGTTCGGCGCCGACGTGGTCATCGAGGCGGTCGGCCGCCCGGAGACGTACAAGCAGGCGTTCTACGCCCGCGACCTGGCCGGCACCGTCGTCCTCGTCGGCGTGCCCACGCCTCAGATGACGCTGGAGCTGCCGCTGCTGGACGTCTTCGGCCGGGGCGGCGCCCTCAAGTCCTCCTGGTACGGGGACTGCCTGCCCTCGCGGGACTTCCCGATGCTGATCGACCTGCACACGCAGGGCCGCCTGGACCTGGGCGCGTTCGTCACCGAGACGATCAACCTGGACGAGGTCGAGAAGGCCTTCGAGCGGATGCTCCCCCACAGCCTTAAGGGCGTGGGAGGTGCCCCCAGGGGCGACGTGCTGCGTTCGGTGGTGATGCTGTGATGGCGGCCCGCATCGATCACCTCGTCACCAGCGGCGAGTTCCGCCTGGACGGGGAGACGCACCAGGTCGACAACAACGTGTGGATCGTCGGCGACGACACCGAGGCCGTGGTCGTCGACGCCGCGCACGACGCCGACGCCATCGAGGCGGCGCTGGACGGGCGCACGCTGCGGGCGATCGTGTGCACGCACGCGCACAGCGACCACGTGGACGCGGCCCCCGAGCTGGCCGACCGCACCGGCGCGCCGATCTGGCTGCACCCGGACGACATGCCGCTGTGGAAGATGACGCACCCGGACCGCGCCCCCGACGGTGCACTCGCCGACGGCGACGTCATCTCGGTCGCCGGCACCGACCTGACCGTCCTGCACACTCCGGGGCACGCGCCGGGAGCCGTCTGCCTGTTCGCGCCGGGTCTGGGCACCGTCTTCACCGGCGACACCCTCTTCCAGGGCGGACCGGGCGCCACGGGACGCTCCTTCTCCGACCACCCGACGATCGTGCGCTCGATCAGGGAGCGCCTGCTGACGCTGCCGCTGGAGACGGTGGTGCGCACCGGGCACGGGGACAGCACGACGGTGGGCGAGGAGGCCGCGAACGTGTGACGGCCCGCGGAGGCCGGGCGCCCCCTTCGGATGGGGGCGTCCGGCCACCGCCGCCGGCGCCCCTCCGGGCTACTGCCGGTAGCCCTCCAGGAAGCGGCCGATGCGCGAGATCGCGGCGTCGAGGTCGTCGGCGCGCGGCAGGGTGAGGACGCGGAAGTGGTCGGGGTGCGCCCAGTTGAAGCCCGTTCCCTGGACGACCTGGATCTTCTCGCGGAGCAGCAGGTCGAGGACGAACCGTTCGTCGTCGTGGATCTTGTGGACCTCGGGGTCGAGCCGCGGGAACGCGTACAGCGCGCCCTTGGGTTTGACGCAGCTGACGCCGGGGATCTCGTTGAGTTTGCGCCAGGCCACGTCGCGCTGTTCGTGGAGCCGGCCGCCGGGCAGGACGAGTTCGTCGATGGACTGGCGGCCACCGAGCGCCGCCTGGATGGCGTGCTGGGCCGGGGCGTTGGGGCACAGCCGCATCGAGGCGAGCATGGACAGGCCCTCCAGGTAGTCGCGGGCGTGCTGCTTGGGTCCTGAGACCAGGAGCCAGCCGGAGCGGAAGCCGGCCACCCGGTAGGCCTTGGACAGCCCGCTGAAGGTGAGGCAGACCAGGTCGGGGGCGAGGGTGCCCACGTGGTGGTGGGCGGCGCCGTCGTAGAGGATCTTGTCGTAGATCTCGTCGGAGAAGACCATCAGGCCGTTGCGGCGCGCCAGGTCGAGGATGCCCTCCAGCACCTCGCGCGGATAGACGGCGCCCGTGGGGTTGTTGGGGCTGATGATGACGACGGCCTTGGTGCGCGAGGTGATCTTGGCGGCCATGTCGTCGAGGTCGGGCAGCCATTCGGACTGCTCGTCGCACACGTAGTGCACCGCCTTGCCGCCCGCCATCGTCGTCACGGCCGTCCACAGCGGGAAGTCGGGGGAGGGGATGAGGATCTCGTCGCCGTCCTCGACCAGCGCCTGCACGGCCATCGACACCAGCTCGGAGACGCCGTTGCCGAGGTAGACGTCGTCCACGTCGGCCTCCGGGAAGCCGCGCTGCTGGTAGTGCTGGGCGACGGCGCGGCGCGCGGGCAGGATGCCGCGCGACTCGGTGTACCCGTGCGCCTGGGGGAGCATCCGCACCATGTCCTGGATGATCTCCTCGGGTGCCTCGAACCCGAAGAGCGCCGGGTTGCCGGTGTTGAGCCGCAGCACGCTGTGCCCGGCCTCCTCCAGCGCGTCCGCCTGCTCGATGACCGGACCGCGGATCTCGTAACAGACCTCGCTGAGCTTGTTCGACTGCCGGAACTCCATGCTCGCCCACCCTCCTGCGCCTCACTTGGTAACTTGGTTCTACCAAGCCTGGACTTGGAAAGTCCAACCACATGTCTAGACTGACGGTCATGCCGAGCCACGCGAGCGACCTCACCACCGGGCGGCCCCGCCGCAGCTACGACCAGTTCTGCGCCCTCGCGCGCGCCCTCGACTCCATAGGGGACCGCTGGACGCTGCTCATCGTCCGCGAACTGCTGGCAGGCCCTCGCCGCTACACCGACCTCCACGCCGACCTGCCCGGCGTCAGCACCGACATGCTGGCCGCCCGGCTCAAGCACATGGAGGCCGAGGGCCTGGCCGAACGGCGCCGCCAGCCGAAGCCCGCGTCCGGGTACGTGTACGAACTCACCGAGCGCGGTCGCACGCTGCTGCCCGCGCTGACCGCGCTCGCCGCCTGGGGCGCCCCCGCGCTCGGTAAGCCCCGCCCCACCGACGCGGTCCGCGCCCACTGGTGGGCACTGCCCCTGCGGGACGCCGTGCGGCGGGCCGTCGGTCAGGAGGCCGTCGGCACCGTGGACATCGTGCTGCCCGAAGGCGTCTTCCACCTGCGACTCGACGCCGCGCCGGAGGGCCCGGTATACGCCGAGGGCGCCGCGCCCGAAGGGGCCGGGGCACGCCTGGAGTTGGACGCCGACGCGTGCGCCGCGCTCGCGGACGGTTCGCTGACGCTGGCGGACGCGGTATCCGCGGGGACGGTCCGCGTGGGCGGATGCGACCGCTGGGTCCGCGAGTTGCGGAAAGATTGACGGCGGCGCGGGGCGCGGGAACACGGCCGTGCGCGGACGCGCGTCCCCCGGAGGGCCGGCCGCTGTCGTGGCGGGAAGGCGCCTGCTCGGGAGGGGGCGGGGCTCCGCGTCAGAGCGGCAGGTCGTCTGGCAGGACTCGGAACGCCTTGTGGCTGCTCAGCGGGCGTACGGCGCGGAAGTCGCGGCGATCGAGAGTGAGGACCGCGTCGGTCTCGTACTCGGCGGCCAGGGCGACGTTCACCGCGTCGGCAAGGTCGAGGTCCAGGGCGCGGTAGCGCAACCGGACCGCGTGGGCGCTACCGAGGTGGTCCTCCCGGATCTCCGGAACGACGACCCGGCCCCGGCGCATCCACCCGCGGATGTCGTCGGCCGCGCTCATGGCGGCCTCTCGGCCCAGCTCACGTGTGGCGACGTGGTCGAGTTCGGCCAGCAGGAGGGGGGACAGCACCAGCAGCCCGGCGGACATGATCGCCTCATTGGCGGCCTGGTGCTCCGGATGGACCGAGTCGAGGGCGGCCAGCAGGCCGGACGTGTCGGTGACGACGATGATCACGCGGCGGTTCCGGAGTCCGTTTCCCGGCGGACGGCGTCTGCCACCGTGGCGCGGACCTCGTCACCGGAAAGTGTGCGCCCCGAGCCCTCGTACGTGCGGGAGAAAAGCGGTTCGTCCCAGACGCGGTTCGCCATGGCCGCCAGGTGAATCCCCTGACGGATGATCTCCGCCTCGCTGATCCCCCGCCGCCGGGCGGCCTCCTTGATGATCGCGAGATCCTCGGGGTCGGCGTAGACGTTCGTGCGCTTCATGGACATGTACCAAAGGTAGCCCATGTGGAAAACGGTGTGGGCGAACCGGCGGAGGGGCCGCTGCGGTGGCGGGAAGGCCGAAGAGGGGGCGGCCCCTCCTCGGCCCTCTCGAACCGCTGACGTCAGGCGCCGATGGGGTGCCAGACCGTCTTCGTCTCCAGGAAGGCGGAGAGGCGGTCGAGGCCCGGGGTGGCCGTCCAGTCGGCGGTGCCGGGGGAGGGCCGCAGGACGCGCTTGAGGTTCTCCGCGGCGGCGGCCTCCAGCTCGGCCGCCAGGTCTCCGTCCGCCCCCGCCAGGTCGATGGCGTTCACGTCCTGGTGGGCGGCCAGCGGGCGGGCCAGCTCGGCCGTGTCGCCGGAGAGGACGTTGACGACGCCGCCTGGCAGGTCGGAGGTGGCCAGCACCTCGGCGAGGGAGAGGGCGGGCAGCGGGGCCGTACGGGAGGTCACCAGGACCGCCGTGTTGCCGCTGACGAGCACCGGCGCGAGGACGGAGACCAGCCCCAGCAGCGAGGAGCGCTGCGGCGCCAGCACGGCCACCACGCCCGTCGGCTCCGGGGTGGAGAGGTTGAAGTAGGGGCCCGCGACCGGGTTGGCGCCGCCGACCACCTGGGCGAGCTTGTCCGACCAGCCCGCATACCAGACCCAGCGGTCGATCGCCGCGTCCGTCGCCGCCTGGGCCTTCGCCTTCGTCAGGCCCTCCGCCGCGGCCACCTCGGCGGCGAACTGCTCCCGGCGGCCCTCCAGCATCTCCGCGATGCGGTAGAGGATCTGCCCCCGGTTGTAGGCCGTGGCACCCGACCAGCCGCCGAACGCCTTGCGGGCGGCGACGACGGCGTCCCGCGCGTCCTTGCGGGAGGCCAGCGGGGCGTTGGCCAGCCACTGGCCCTTTCCGTCGGTCACCTCGTACACCCTGCCGCTCTCGGAGCGGGGGAACTTCCCCCCGACGTACAGCTTGTAGGTCTTCAGAACGGCGAGCCGTCCCCGTGACGTCTCAGGCGTGCTCAAGGTAGGCCTCCAGACCGTGCCTGCCGCCCTCGCGGCCGTAACCCGACTCCTTGTAGCCGCCGAAGGGCGAGGTCGGATCGAACTTGTTGAACGTGTTGGCCCACACCACCCCGGCCCGCAGCTGGTTGGCCATCTTCAGGATGCGTGAGCCCTTCTCGGTCCAGATGCCCGCCGAGAGGCCGTAGGGGGTGTTGTTCGCCTTGGCGACCGCCTCGTCCGGCGTGCGGAAGGTCAGCACGGACAGCACGGGGCCGAAGATCTCCTCGCGAGCGATGCGGTGCGCCTGGCTGACGTCGGTGAAGACGGTCGGAGCGAACCAGTAGCCCTCGGACGGCAGCGCGCACGGCGCCGACCAGCGCTCGGCGCCCTCGGCCTCGCCCGCGTCGGCCAGCTCGGTGATGCGGGCGAGCTGCTCGGCGGAGTTGATCGCGCCGACGTCGGTGTTCTTGTCGAGCGGATCGCCCACGCGGAGGGTGGCCAGCCGGCGCTTGAGCGCGTCGAGCACCTCGTCCTGCACCGACTCCTGGACCAGCAGGCGGGAGCCCGCGCAGCAGACCTGGCCCTGGTTGAAGAAGATGCCGCCGACGATGCCCTCGACCGCCTGGTCGAGCGGGGCGTCCTCGAAGACGATGTTGGCGCCCTTGCCGCCGAGTTCCAGGGTGAGGCGCTTGTCCGTGCCCGCGACGGTGCGGGCGATCTGCCTGCCGACGGCGGTCGATCCCGTGAAGGCCACCTTGTTCACGTCGGGGTGGGCCACCAGCGCCGCGCCCGTCGCCCCGTCACCCGTGACGATGTTGACGACGCCCTTGGGCAGGCCCGCCTGGCGGCAGATGTCGGCGAAGAACAGCGCCGACAGCGGCGTCGTCTCGGCCGGCTTGAGGACGACCGTGTTGCCGGCGGCCAGCGCGGGAGCGATCTTCCACGCCAGCATCAGCAGCGGGAAGTTCCAGGGGATGACCTGCGCGGCCACGCCGAGCGGGCGCGGGTCGGGGCCCAGCCCCGCGTAGGAGAGCTTGTCGGCCCAGCCCGCGTAGTAGAAGAAGTGCGCGGCGACGAGGGGCAGGTCGGCGTCGCGCGACTCGCGGATCGGCTTGCCGTTGTCCAGCGTCTCCAGCACCGCCAGCTCGCGGGAGCGCTCCTGGATGAGGCGGGCGATCCGGAACAGGAACTTGGCGCGCTCGGCGCCCGGCAGCGCGGCCCACGGCCCGAACGCGGCGCGGGCCGCCCGCACCGCCGCCTCGACGTCCTCCTCACCGGCGTGCGCGACCTCGGCCAGCACCTCCTCGGTGGCCGGGGAGAGCGTCTTGAAGACCTTGCCCGCCGCGGCTTCCCGGAACTCGCCGTCGACGAACAGCCCGTAGGAGGGCGCGAGGTCGACGACGGCCCGGGACTCGGGCGCGGGGGCGTATGCGAACAGCTGCGATGCCGCGGCGGTCGCGGACGGGTTGGACGGGGTGTTGTTGTCGGTCATGCTCAGTCCACCGTCACGTAGTCGGGGCCGGAATAGCGTCCTGTCGTCAGCTTTTGGCGCTGCATCAGCAGGTCGTTGAGCAGGCTGGAGGCGCCGAAGCGGAACCATGCGGGGCGCAGCCAGTCGCCGCCCGCCGTCTCGTTCACCAGCACCAGGTACTTGATCGCGTCCTTGGCCGTCCTGATGCCGCCCGCCGGCTTCACGCCGACCTGCCGCCCGGTGGCCGCCCGGAAGTCGCGGACCGCCTCCAGCATGAGCAGCGTGTTCGGCGGCGTCGCGTTGACGGCGACCTTGCCCGTGGAGGTCTTGATGAAGTCGGCGCCCGCGAGCATGGCCAGCCACGAGGCGCGGCGGATGTTGTCGTAGGTGGCCAGCTCGCCGTTCTCGAAGATCACCTTCAGGTGCGCGTCGCCGCAGGCCTGCTTCACCTCGCGGATCTCCTCGAAGACCTGAAGGTAGCGGCCCGAGAGGAAGGCGCCGCGGTCGATCACCATGTCGATCTCGTCCGCTCCGGCCGCCACCGCCTCGCGGGTGTCGGCGAGCTTGACGGAGAGCGCGGCGCGCCCCGCGGGGAAGGCCGTGGCGACGGACGCCACGTTGATCTCGTCGGCCGCCCCGGCGTCGGCCAGCGCCTGCTTGGCGGTGGCCGCCATGTCGGGGTAGACGCAGATGGCGGCGACGCGGGGCGCGGTGCGGTCGCTCGGGTCGGGGCTCGCGCCCTTGGCGCACAGGGAGCGGACCTTGCCCGGGGTGTCGGCGCCTTCGAGGGTCGTCAGGTCGATCATGGAGATCGCCAGGTCGAGCGCGTACGCCTTCGCTGAGGTCTTGATGGATCGGGTTCCCAGCGCCGCTGCCCGGGCTTCCAGCCCGACCGCGTCGACACCGGGAAGTCCGTGCAGGAAGCGGCGGAGAGCGGCGTCGGAGCTCGTGACGTCGGGAAGGGTGCCCCTCCCGGCGTCGCGAGGGGCCGCATCGGTAGGCATGCTCACCAGAGCACCATATCTACGCGCGTAGTCGCGTGTCACCCCTCGGAACCGGAAAGGGTCCGTCCGCCGGCGGGAAGCGCCGTACTCCCACAGGAGGGCGGCCGTGCACCAACGGAAAGCGCTCGTGCCCGAGCCGTCCGGAGGCGGGTCCTGCCCCGGAGCCGCCGGGGGCGGCTCCGGCGTGTGTTTCGATGCCGTACCGCAATGTCCGCCATCCGGACGGTCGGGCACAATCGATCGCATGACGAGCGAGGACAAGCGCCAGGACGACGGCCCCGAGGGCCACGGCGACGGGGGCCGAGCCGCGGGGGAGGAGTTCCCCGACCGGGTCTACCGGTCGCCCGCCGCAATGGCGGGCGGCATCGTGCTGCTCGCCATCGGCCTGTGGCTGGCCGGTGACGCCGTCTTCGGCGGCGAGGGCCGCACCCCGTGGCTCGCGCTCGCAGGGCTGCTGTTCGCCGTCCCGCTCGTCGTCGCCTTCACGCTGCGGCCCGCCGTCTTCGCGGGGGAGCGGCGGATGAAGGTGCGCAACCCCTTCCGCACCGTCGAGGTGCCCTGGGGAGCTGTCGAGACGATCCGCGCCGGCTACTCCAGCGAGGTCGTCGCCGACGGCAGCAAGTACCAGCTGTGGTCGATCCCCGTCTCGCTGCGGGCCCGTAAGAAGGCGACCCGGCACAACGAGCGCGTCGCCACCGGGAGGCCGCCCGTCTCGCGCGGCGGTCTCTTCGGCGGACGCGGGATGCCCGACCTCTCCGCCGAGGCCGACGCGAGTGAGAAACGCGCCCCCTCCGACCAGGCGGTCGACGAGCTGCGTGCGCTGGTGGAGGACCACGGCGCCAAGGAGAAGTCCCAGGGCGCGGTCACCGTCCGCTGGTCCTTCGAGGTCCTCGCCCCGGCGCTGGCGGGCGCCGTGCTGCTGGCGGTACTCCTGGCGACGCGGTGACCTGTGCGGTGCGGTGACCTTCGCGGCGCAGTGACCCTTCGCGGTGCGGTGACCTGTGAGACGCAGTGAGCTTCGCCGCGCCCGGGCCGCACGCCTGGGCGGCCCGGGGCCCGGCTGCGGCCTCCCCGGAGAGCAACGTCAGCTCACGCGCCAAAGCCGCACCGTCTTGTCGTCGCTGCCGGTGGCCAGGATTCTGCTGTCCGGGTTGAACGCCACCGCCCGGACGGGAGCGGTGTGTTTGGTGAAGGCCCGGATGGGCTTCCCTGTTTCCGCGTTCCACAGCCGCGTGGTAGCCCCACGGCCGTCGGCGGCCAGGAGCTTGCTGTCCGGGCTGAAGGCCACCGAACTGAAGGGATCGGCGCGGTTGGTGAAGGTGTGGAGGGTCTTTTCCGTTTTCAGATTCCACAGCCGTGCGCTGCTGTCGTAGCTGGCGGTGGCCAGGGTCTTGCCGTCCGGGCTGAAGACTATCGCGGTGACGGCGTCGGTGTGGCCTTTGAGAGTGACAATGGAATGTCTGTCTTTCAGGTTCGCCAGCAGCACTCTACCGTCCCAGATGCCGATGGCCAGGGTTTCGCCGTCCCGGCTGAATGCCACCGAAGCAGCTCCCTTGCTAAGGCCCTGGAAGGTGTGGGTGGACTTTCCCGTCGCTACGTTCCACAACCGCACCTTGCCGTCATGACCGCCGGTGGCCAGGGTTTTTCCATTCGGGCTGAACGCCACGGAAGCGACGGCATCGGTGTGCCCTGAGAGGGTGTGCAGGAGTTTACCTGTCTTCGCATTCCACAGCTCTGCTTTGTGGTTGTCGCCACCGGTGGCCAGGATCTTGCCATCCGGGCTGAATGCCACGGAAAAGACGTTGCCGAGGTGGTTGGTGAGGGTGCGGGTGTTCTTCCCTGTTTCCATGTTCCACAGGCGTGCGTTTCCGTAGCTGCCGTTGGTGGCCAAGGTCGGCCCGTCCGAACTGAAGGCCACCGAGGTGACTTTGTCCGGGCAGTGGAGGATGCCCGCGGCTTTTACGGTGACTTTCTTCGCGGTAGGGCTCGCTGTCCCCTCCGTGGCTCCGTCGTCGGGCTCCCCTCCGTCGTTGTCCGGCAGCAGCGCTACCGCGGTCACGCCACCCGCCAGAAATATCCCGCCAAGAGCGAGGACGGCCCGCCGGGGTACAGGTTTCCGGGCCGGCTCGTGTGCGTCTGGTGGAGCGTGTCGGTCCTCGCCGCCTGCGGTGGTGCCGTGCTCGGCCGGCTGTGCCGGAGAGGCAGAGCTCAGGGGAGAGGCAGAACTCAGGGGAGAGGCCGACTTCTGGGGAGGGGCTGACTGCTGTCGCGTGCCCGAGGGAAAGGTGGCGACCAGGGTGTCGGTGCGTGCGAGCGGTTCGCCCGGCGAGCGCGGCTTCTCGGGGAGGGGAGCGTGGGTGAGTGGTGTGCTGGGCGGTTCGGTCCTTGGCTGCGGTGCGGGGGGAGGCGGGGC
>NZ_JASKYT010000240.1:0-10837 GCF_041028275.1 Streptomyces sp. PU-14G | reverse complement strand
CTGACGCCCCGCCCGCCAAGGCGCCCGCCGTGCTCCAGCGCACCGTGGCCGGGGTGTGGACCGCACCCAGCCACGACACGTACGTCAGCAACACGGGTGCCGCGAAGACGAAGGGGAAGCGCAAGCAGACCGCCACCCCGGCCGCCCCGGCGGGAAGGGGCGGGCCGGCCACTTCCTCGACGGCGGTCCCCGCCGACGCCGCCGCGAGCGCCACCGCCGCGGTGGGCTCCCTCACGCTGGCGGAGCAGGGCGGAACGCAGCAGGGCTGGGGCCCCGTCGAGACGGTGCTCCCTCCGACGAGCCGCACCCATTTCGCCGAGGGCGTCGACAAGCTCAGCGCCAACCAGCGCAAGCGCATCCGGGAACTCGTCGGGCGCGTCGTGGACGTGGGCCGGCGCAACTCTCTCGCGGGTCTTCCAGGGCCGCGTCTGGTGGTGACCTCCTACGACGACAACGGCGAGGTGTCCACGACGGGGGCCGCCGCCCAGCGCGCCGCGGCGGTCACGGGGTCGTTCCGCACGGGGCTCCAGCGGCCGGGCGCCGAGGGCACGTTCACCATCGTCCCGTCCAGCGAGGGCGTGGCGGACGAGCAGACGGTCGCCCGGCAGGTGCGGGTCGACTTCGTGCTGCCCCCCGGGACGGCGGCCGTACGGCGGCTGGACGAACTGCGCCAGAGCGCCCCCCAGCTGAGGGAGGGCCCGTTCGACCCGGCCCCCCTGGCCCGCAGCATCCTCCACCTGGACCCGTCGGCGCCCGTGGACGCGGCCACGCGCGGCGAGCTGTACGCGCTGGTGGACGAGGCGATGGCCGAGGGGAGGGACAAGAGCCTGGCGTCCCTCGCGGCGTTCCACCTCGCCCGCCGCGGCGCTCTGCTGTCCGAGCAGACCCTCCTCCACTCGCCCGAGGACGGTTCGATCGTGGGCCGGACCTTCAAGCCCCGGCAGGCACCGCCGCCCGCCACCCCGGGGCCCGACCAGGCCGGTGAGAACCGTCCCTACCTGGTGGAGGCGGACGGCGGCCGGGACCACATCGTGGTGCCGTGGCCCGACGGGACGACGCGCCGGATCCCGGGCGAGGAGTTCACCGAACTGCTCGCGATGGACGGGGAACTGTCCCGGCGGGGCCCGCGCGCCGTGGTGACGCTGGTGGTGCCGCACGCGGGCGACGGCGGCCTGGAGATGCCCAGGGGCATCGCCGCGGGGCTCGGTCGGGGGCTGCTCGTCCACAGCGGCACACCCCAGCTGGTCTACGACCCGGACACGAAGAAGTACGGCGTCCCGCCGGCGGATCAGCGGGCGCAGGGGATACCGCTGGGCAAGTGGATCTCCGTCAGCCCCGGCGACCTGGGCCCTGACGGCGCGTGGGCCGCGCCCGGGGAGGGGTTCGTGCTGCTGGCCGACGGTTCGAAGCTGATGGACCGGGACGTCAAGAGCGTCACCCTCACCGACCCCGTCACCAGGCGGCCGGGCGGCCGGGCGCTCTTCACCGACGCCGACCTGATCGACCGGGAGCACGAGCTCAAGGACCTCCGCAACCCGCAGTACGGCCACTTCGACCCGGTCACCAAGCAGCCGCTCGGCCCTCTTGAGGACGTGCCGTGGAAGGGCCGGGAGGTCTACCACGTCGTGCTGCACGGCCTTCCGGGCTTCTTGTTCGTGGTGGACGCCACGTCGGACGAGGGACACGGCGAGCCGAAGGCCGCGCACGGCGAACAGGTCATCGGCTACCTGAAGCGCCGCCCGAGCGTCCGCGCGCTCGCCAAGGGCACCCCCATCGTGGCGGAGGCGTGCTGGATCGGCGCGGCCTTCGGCGGCCCGCCCCTCAGCTGGCACGACGGGGCCGACATGCCCTACGTGCCCAACCGGCTGACGCTCATCTCCGAGGCGCAGAAAGCGGCCAACGCGCTCGGCGAGGACCACCCGCTGATCATCCCCACCCGGGTGCACGGCTTCGCCAGGAGGGCGGGCTCGGGCATCGTCGACCAGTACATCCTCGCCTCGTCCCGGGGCGAGCGGGGGGCGTGGCAGGAGCTGCGGGCCGAGCCCGTGGGCAAGGTGCTCGACCGGCTCGCGCGGGTGGCCTTCGGCATCCCCGCCACCGCCCCCGTGCCGGAGGCCGACCGGGCCGACACCCTGCTGCTGGTGCGGGCCCTGCGCGAGGTCTACGGCCACGGGATCGAGAACGACCGGGACGACCCGGCGGGGGAGTACCAGAAGCTCCTGCGCGGCATCGGGGCGCTGGAGAGCATGCGCCGTGCCGATCCGGAGCTGGTGGAGGCCGGTCCGTTCAGCCTGGACCTGCTGGACTTCGTGGTGCGGGACCGGCTCGCCCAGCAGGGCACGCCGAAACCGCGGCCGACCCCGTTCGCCGACGCCGCGGAACTCCAGAACACCGTCAGCCGGGTCCTGAGCGACGCGCGTACCCGTCTGAACGGCGCGACCGGCCCGGTTCCCCTGCACGACTTCGCCCCGCTCACGCTCCTCGGCCAGGCCGCGGCCCTGATGGGGCAGCTCGACCAGCGGAGTCTCGGCGCCATGGGGCTCGCGAGCATGCCCGCCCTCGGCGACCCCGCGCGACCGCAGGTGTTCTGGGCGCTCGCCGCGTCCGTGCAGGCGCTGATGACGCGCCCGGACGCGGACGCCGTGGCGGCTCGCGTCCTGCACGTGAGCCCTGACCAGACCAACCCGGCCGCGATGCGGCGGATGGCCCTGTGGGCGATGGCGGGCGCGGCGCTGGTCGGTGTCGAGGTGCACGACGTGGTCGCCGTCGCCGCGTACCACCTCAGCCGCAGCGGGGTGCTCTCCCCGGCCAACGCGCTCCACTCGCCCACCGGCGCGCAGGTGGGCTTCAACCTGACGGGCAGGGCGCTGGGCGGCCCGCTGGCCACGGACGTCTACCACGTCTCCGGTGACGGCACGACGGCGAGCGGCGAGACCCGCGCCGCCGCCGACCCGAACGCGATCGTGCTGATGGTCGAGGGGGACGGGGCCGGCGTCGTGCTCCCCTGGCGCGGCGGCACCACCCTCTCGGTGCCGCACGAGGAGATCGCCGTGCTCCTCGAGCGGTTCCTGCGCACCACCGCGCTGTCCGTCCCCCTCACCCTGATCGCCCCGGAGCCGGTACGCACCGGGATGGTGAACGCGCTGGCCGCCAGGGAGGGAACGGCCAGGACCGTGCTGACCCCCGCGCGCCCCGCCGCCGTGGTGCGGGCCGGCGAGGCGGGCCGGCACGTGCTCGTGCTGACGGCGGACCCGGCGCAGGCGAACGCCGCGGACGACTGGGCGCGCACCGAGCCCCCGGCGCCGATCGAGGGGCGCGAGCGTACGGCGGTCATCACCCAGGGCGCGGACGACCCGCGCCCGTCCCCGTCGGCCSRSSSSGCCCMGKCGGTCGGCCCCTCCCCGTCGGTCGGCCCGTCCCCGTCGGTCGGCCCGTCCCCGTCCGTCGCCGATTCCCCGGACGGCACGGACACCGCCACCGCCGCCGCCACCGGTCCCGTCCGGACGCCGGACGGCGGGGAGCCACTGGCGCTCAGCGACCCCGGTCTGTCCGGCTCGGACGCCGCGCCGCCGATGCCCGGCCTGGGGGAGATCACGCTGCCGGTGCACACCGCGCCGGTGAGCGGCCCGGCGTCCTGGCAGGGCCCGGGCGTGCCGCCCGTGACCACCGTGAGGTTCGGGGCGGGGTCAGCGGAGCTGTCCGAGGACCACAAGGACGACATCGAGGAGCTGGCCTACAGCGTCGTGGCGCTCGCCTTGCGCAACCGCGCCGCCGGGCTGCCGCTGCCCACCGGTACGGTCACCGGCTACGGCGAGGGCGACTCCGGGCAGGCGCGGGAGAGGGGCGAGGACCGCGCGGACACGGTGCTCGACGAGTTCATGTTCCAGCTGAACCGGGCGCTGGACAGCCTCCAGAAGGACGTGCCGGACGCCGACCGGATCACCCTCGACCAGTTCGCCTTCTTCGACCGCAACCACGGCGGGGACACCAGCCGCCACCCGGCGCCGGGTGACGCGGATCCGGAGGCGCTGCGGCGGGACGCGACGATCGAGGTCGTCTCCCCGGCCGCGCTGCTGGACTCACTGCGCCGCAGGGACCCCGCACTGCGCACCGGTCCGTACGACGCGGACCCGCTGGCCCGGCGCGTCCTGCGCCTGCCGCCGGGCACGGCGGTGGACGACGCGGCGCGCGCACGGCTGTACGAGGTGGCCGCCGAGGCGCACCGAGCCGGCTGGGCGACCAGCCTGGCGACGCTGGGCGCGTACTACGCCGCCCGCGACGGGGCGCTCCAGCCCGGCCACCACTTCGTCTCCCCGGGCCCCCAGGGCCAGAGCCCGCGGGTGCGCGGGCTCGACTGGCTGGGAATGTCCGGCAAGGACCTGGATCTGACCCGGCTCCGGGTGAGGACGGTGTCGGACACCGGGCAGGAGAGCACCTCTGAGCAGGTGGGCTGGCCGCCGGGCACCGACTTCTACGTCGTGGCCGCCGACGGCGCCCACGACAGGGTCGCCGTGCCCTGGCAGGACGGGACGACCCGCGACCTGAGCGTCGATGAGGCCGTCGAGCTGATCGCGGCCGACCCCGAGCTGGCGATGCTGCCCCCGCACGTGCCGATCCTGCTGGCGATCCCGCACGCGGCCGACCGGGACGTGGAGTTGCCGCGCAAGCTCGCCGAGCGCACCGGCCGGGCAGTCGTCGCCCACAGCGGTGAGTCGACCGTGGTGGCCTCATCCGACGGGCGGCCGGTCGTCGGCCTGACGTACCGGCACGGTCGGCCGCAGGGCGACTGGGTGCCCAGCCTGCCCGGGATGGCGCCCGACCCCGACGAGGACGTCCCGCAGTGGTACCGCAGGGTGGTCACCTCCCCCGTGGTCGACAGCAGCGGCAGTGCGCAGGTCGGACGTTCCTCGCTCCCGCCCAGGGACCTCGCCCGCCAGGAACCGCGCCTGCGGGACGCCCACCTGATGGACAAGGTCGCCCACTACAACCCGATCAGGCATCTGGCCACGGCCGCAGTCCCGACGCGGCGGCAGATCAAGCCGGGGGCGAAGGTGCGCACCCTCGTCCTGCACGGTGGGCCCGGATACGTCCTCTTCGCGCTGGACGACGGGAGCGTCCACCGTGCCCGGGGGGCGGAGGGGCCGCGCTGGCTCAAGCGGCGGAAGAGCTTCTCGGACCTCGGCAAGGACGACTGGCTCATCCTCCCCGCCTGCTGGGCGGCTTCCGGGCGGGACCACTCCCTGCCGTCCCTCGACGCCCACTCGGACGCCCTCAGCCGGCCGTTCGTCCCCGACCCGCTCGCCGAGGTCCCCGTCGGGCAGCTCTACGCCAACGAGTTGGGCGCCAAGGTGAGCGCCTCCACGAAGGCGGCGGCGCTGTGGGTCCACCACGGCGAGCTGGTCCAGATGCTCTACACCGACGCCCAGGGGAACTACTCCGCGGAGGTGGTCTTCTTCCCCGAGCCCGACCGCGCGGAGCTGGCGGCGCGGGCGCGGACGGCCGGTTTCCACTCCGGGCCGGGGGAGCCGTCCGAGGCCGCGTTGGAGCGGACGCTGCGCCTGGTGCGTGCGCTGAAGCTCACGCTCGGCAACGAGGTGGACGACGGCGTCCGCGTGGCGGAGGACCCCGCGTATGCCACGCTGCTGCGGGGCGCCGCCGCGCTGGACCACATGTGGCAGGCCGACGCCCGCTCCCGGGGCACCGGCGCGACGTTCACCCTGGACCTGTTCGAGCGGATCGTCGCGGCGCGCCCCAAGGACGGTCCGGACACCGGCGAGGCGCCCCACCGCGCGGTGCTCACCGCGGCGGCGGCCCTCCCCGCGGGCACACCCCTGACCGACTTCGTCACCCTGCCCGCGCCGATTGACCGGGCCGCCGCATGGGCGCGCACCCCGGCCCTGCGGGACACGGCAGTGGAGACCCTGGAGCTGTCCGGGCCCGACGCGGTGGGAGAGGCCGAACGCTCGCGGGTGTTCTGGGCGCGGGTGAAGGCCGAGGAGCTGCTGCCCGCGCCCGGCCCGGAGCTCGACACGCTCACCGCCAGGGTGCTGCACCTGCCACCGGACGAGGTGGACGACGACTGGCGCACCGAGCTCAAGGACACGGCCACCGCCGCGTACGCCGCGGGCCGCGACGCGTTCGACACCGCGGTCCTGGCCGCGTACGACCTGGAGGGCGAGGGCGCGCTCTCCGCCGGCACCGAGGTACGCGCCAAGGACGGCGGCATGCCGATGGGCCGGGACTTCGGGCTCGGGCCCAAGGCACCGCTCATAAGGCTGGACCGGGTGGGAGACCCCAGCGGGCTCGGCGTCCCGCAGTGGGCCGACCAGAACAGGATGCCTTACGCGGTGCGGGCCGAGCTGGACCCCACGGACCCGCAGGGCCACATCAGGCTGGCCTACGAGGGGTTGCAGCGGCGCGTCCCGGTCGAGGACTTCATCGAACTGCTCGCAAGCGACCGGCGGTTGCTCCGCAACCCACTGGGGACCCCGGTCCTGCTGGCCATCCCGGAACTCGACCGGCTGGCCCCCGGCCTGGCGGAGCGCCTCGCCACCCGGCTCGGCCGGGTCGTCTACTCCACTGCCTACCCCCTTCGCCTCAGGTCACCGCAGGCACAGCAGCCTCCGGTCCTCGTGCTGAGGCCCTCCGCGCACCTCGACGCGCCGCCGTCGGCCCAGAGCCTGACGCCCAAGCTGCCCGCCGGCGCGGCGGCGCCGGGGAGCGCCCCGGTGCCACCGCTGTCGGCCGGCGACGCGGAGGCCACCGTCCCGCAAGACGCGGAGGCCACCGTCCCGCAACCGGGCACGGACACGGGCACGGACTCCGACACGAGCTTGGATACGGACACTGCCACGGACACGGGCGCCGTTCCCGGCTACGGCAGCGTCTCCGAGAGCGGCAACCGTGCCGCAGGCGGCTCCGTGCCCTCCCCGTCGCAGGTGACGGCCGTGTCCTTCGCGCCGAACGGCACCCGGTTGCCCCCGGAGGCCGAGAAGTCGGTCGAGGGGCTGGCCCGCGACGTGGCACGGGACGGTCTGCTCAGCCGTCACCGAGACCGGGCAGCGGCCAGTGTGCTCATCACCGGCTACGGCGACGGGACAGAGGCCGAGGCCCTGACGGAGGGCCAGGAACGCGCCGAGGACGTGTTCGACACGTTCATGGCAGCACTGGGCATCGAGCTGGACCGGCTCCAGGCCCACGTCCCCGCGGGCACCAGGCGGCTGGTCGCCGACGACTTCGACGTCGTCTTCCGCAGTTATGGCCGGTACGCCGGCCAGCCTGCCGCGGCGGGTACGGACGTGGCGGCGATGCGGCGTCAGGTGACGATTGAGGTCGTCCAGCCGCTCACCTCCGGCACGGAAACCGGCACGGACTCCGGGACGGAAACCGGGACGGAAGCCGGGGCAGACTCCCGTACCGACACCCGCTCCGACAGCGCCTCGCTTCCCGGCCCCGCCGACGCACCGCGCACCCGGCCGGTCCCGCTGACCGCTCTGCGGTCGGGGACCGGGGCCGCCATGCCGGGGCTGGCTCAGGGGGCGTCGCTGCCGATCCACACCGCCCCGGTGGCGTCCCAGGCCGCCACGATCCCGGCCGAGCTGCCGAAGACCTCGCCGGTGGGTTTCGCGGCGAACGCCACGCGGCTGACAACGGAGCAGGAGAGCCACAGCGCGTCCCTGGCCTTCGAGGTGGCCAAGGCCGCGCTGAAGCACTGGGGCACGGGCCGGCCGCTCCCCGCGGTGACCTTCACCGGGTACGGCGAGGGCTCGGGCCCGGACGCGGAGAGGGACGCACTGGCCCAGGGCGCGGCCCGCGCGGACGCCGTGCACGAGAGGTTCCTGCGCGACCTGGAGGCGGCGCTGACGTCCCTCCAGGACGAGGCCTCCGTGCAGGGCCGGCGCCTGACGGTGGACGACTTCTCCCTCGTCCGGCGCAGTCGTGGTCAGGACGTCGGGCCGTCCGCCTCCGCCACGGCCGCGGACGCGGCGACGGCGCGGCGGCAGGTGACGGTCGAGTTCACCGAGCCCCTGGCGGTGCTCGACGCGCTGCGCGCGGACCATCCGGAGTGGCGGAACAGCCCGCTGAACGTGGACGCCACGGCCCGCCGCCTCCTGGACCTGGCCCCGGACGTGCCGGTGGACGAGGCCATCCGCCGGGAGGTGTACGACCTGGTCGTCGCCGCGGACCGAGCGGGCTGGGCGACCAGTATGCCCGCGCTGGTCGCGTACCACGTCTCGCTCCGGCTCGCGCTCGACCCGAACCGGCCGACCTCCCTCACGCGGGGCGGCACGCGGGTCCCGGGACTGAACTGGGGCCAGGAGGACGTCCTCGACCTGGACACCGACACGGTGGACGTAGTCCGGCGGAGGCTGGACGGCACCCTCGCGCGCACGTCGCCCGACGCGCAGTGGAAGGGCGGCCCCCAGCCCTTCGTCGTGGTGGCGGACGAGGGCGACCACACCAGAGTGCGGGTGCGCTTCCCGGACCGTACGCACCGGTATCTGAGTATCGACGAGTTCGTCGAACTGGTCGCGCGCGATCCCGAGTTGGCGAAGCTGCCCGCCGGTGCGCCGATCGTGCTGGCCATTCCCTACGCCGGTGACGGGGGACTGGACCTGCCGCGGATCCTGGCAGAGCGGACCGGGCGGACAGTGTGGGCACACAGCGGGCGCGTCACGGCCGCCGAGATCCGGCCGGGTACCCACCGCCTGGAGGCGCAGCACGTGCCCGGCCTGCCGGAGGGCGACTGGATTCCCAACGAGCCCGGCCTGGCACCCGACCGGGACGCCCCCGTCGAGAGCTGGTGGCGCCGGGTCGTCACCCGGACTCTCGTCAGCTCGCGGACCGGGCTCTCGACCGGCCGCACCACGATCCCCCCCAGGGAAGTGGCGGAGCAGTGGCATCTCGAACCGGGGCAGCGCCGCCTCGACTCGATGACGCACTACGTCCACTACAACCCGGCCGTACGAAGCATCGTCTCCGCCAAGATCCCGCTGCCCCCGCTGGGCGGGCCGGACTCACAAATCCGGTACTGGGACGGACACGGCGGTCCGGGCTACATGGCATTCGCCATGGACGACGGTTCCGTCCACAAAGCCCGCGGCGCCGAGGGGCCGCGGTACGTCGCGCGCCGTAAGAGCGTGCAGGCGCTGAACAAACAGAAGGACTGGCTCCGCCTGGCGGTCTGCTTCGCCGGCTCGCCGGCGGACTTTGCCGTGCCGCTCGGCCGGCACAGGGGACGCGACCACTGGGGCCTGTCCTTCCCCGGCTCCTTCGTGCCCGACCCGCTCGCGGAGATCCCGATCGGGCAGCACATGGCGAACGAGGCCGGGGTGCGGACGGCCGTCGCCATCCGCCACGACGGGGTGGGCCACGACGAACACGGCAACTACTTCTGGATTCTCACGACCGACGCGCAGGGACGCCGCGGGGTGTACGCGAAGTACTACCCCGAGCCGGACGCCGCCGAGCTGGACCGCCGGGCGCGCGCCATCGGGCTGCACAGCGGCCCGGGGGAGGCGTCCGCCGAGGTGCGGGAGCGGACGCTGCGGCTGGTGCGGCTGCTGAAGCTGACGCTGGGGGGCGAGGTCGACGACGGCGTCCTGGTGGAGCAGGACCCTGGCTACGAACGGCTGCTGCGCGGCGCCGCCGCGCTGGAGGGCATGTGGCGGGGCGACACGAGGTTCGGCTACCCCGGCCTGTTCACCCTGGACCTCGTCCAGCGGATCGCCGCCGCGCGCCTGCCCGCGGGGCAGGCCGAGCCCCGCAGCGGGGACTACCGGGCGCTGTTCACCGCGGCGGCGGCCACGCCCGCGGGGACGCGGCTGGCCGACTTCGCGCCGCTGCCGCAGTCGGTGGACCGGGCCGCCGACTGGGTGCGCGTCAACCGCGACGACGAGGCCGCCCAGGCGCTGCGCCTGCCAGGGCCCGACGCGGTGGGACAGGCCGAGCGGTCCCGGATGTTCTGGGCCCGGGTGAAGACGGAAGAGGCCCTGGAGCGGGCCGACGCGGACCTGGAGGCGGACGCCGCCCGACGGATCTACGACCTGTCTCCCTCCGCCGAGGTGAGCGAGGACCGGCGCGATTCCGTCCGGTGGCTGATGACCGTGGCGTACGCGGCCGGCTTCGAGGCGGCCGACCTGGACGTACTGAGCGCGTACGAACTGATGCGCAACGGCGCGCTGTCGAGCGCCACGGAGCTGTTCTCGTCGAACGATCCGGACACCGTCTCGGGGCGCAACTTCCGGCGCCTGCCCTCGGAAAAGGTCCTGGACCTGTCGAGGACTCACACCACCGCGGGGCTGGAGGAAGCGCCGTGGGCGGGCAAGAGCGCGCAGGGCGGCGACCAGCTGAACCCGTACGTGGTGCGGATCGGTGTGGACCCGGACAACCCGGGCCGACTGCGCCTGACCGTCCGCAACCGCGTCAGGAGCATCACGGCGCGGGAGCTCGCGGAGATCCTGGCGAACGACCCCGGGCTCCAGAGCCGGCAGGGCCTGCTCACCCCGATCCTGCTGGACATCCCCGAGGTCGGCCGGCACTGCCCTGGCCTGGCCGAGATCCTGGCCCAGCGGCTCGGCCGGCGGATCTGGTGGACCGACGCCGTCCCGTCCCAGATGAGGCCCGCCGGCACCCCGTATCCGGTGCTGACCCTGACCCCCGCCGCCGGCGGGGCGGCCGTGCGATGGCGCAGCACCGACCCCGTCGACCCGCAGAACCCGAACGTCACGCCCCTGCCGGTGCCGCCGGCCCTGCGCGCCCCGCACCCGGCGGCCACCGGGCAGACCGCCACGGGCCAGGCCACGGGCCAGGAGGGCCTGGCCGACCCCGACAACAC
>NZ_JASKYT010000024.1:0-39895 GCF_041028275.1 Streptomyces sp. PU-14G | reverse complement strand
GGGTGCGGGCGGGGGAGTGCTCAGCGTTCGCCGGAAGCGGTGTGCTGTTCGCTCGGAGCCGCGGCGCGGGTGGCGGCAGCCCGTGTGCCGTGCTGCGGTGGGCTCGCCGGGCGGGCCACGGGTGTGACATGCGGACGGGTCGCTCGGGTCAGTCGATCTGGCGATCGCGGCCCGCGAAGAGGCCGGCTGCGAGCTGCGGCAGCATGAGCACGGCCATGAGAACGAGGGGCGCCCGCCAGCCGCCGCTGTGCTCGTAGAGCACACCGACCAGGAGGGGGCCGGGTATCGAGAGCAGGTATCCGGTGCTCTGCGCGAAGGCGGACAGCCTGATGACGGTCGTACTGTCACGGCCGCGCATGCCGATCATCGTGAGTGCCAGCGGGAAGGAGCAGTTGGCGACGCCGAGCAGCCCGGCCCACAGCCATGGTGCCGCGGCAGGGGACGCCAGGAGGCCGACGTATCCGCCAAGGCCGAACAGCCCGAGCGCGACGGCGATTCCGCTCTGGTTGCGCAGCCTTCCGGCGACGGCGGACAGCGCGAAGGACAGGGGGATGCCGAGCACCGAGGTGACGGCGAACAGCAGGCCGGCGGTTTCGGCGGACAGGCCGGCATCCCGGAAGATCTGCGGCAGCCAGCCGATGATGACGTACGCCGCGGTGGCCTGCAGCCCGAAATAGACGGTGAGCGCCCAGGCGGTGGGGCTGCGGAGGAGACGTGTGGGGGCGGCGCTGCCCGGCGGGGAGGATGCCGCGGTCTGCGGCGAGCCTGCGGCGGCGGTACGGTCGCGTGCCAGAGCCAGCCAGGGCGGGACGGCGACGGCGGCGAACAGCGCCCAGGCACCCAGGCCGATGCGCCAGTCGCCGAAGGACCGGGCCAGCGGGACGGTGACCGCCGCTGAGGTCGATGCGCCGAGGTTGAGTGCCATGGAGTAGAGGCCGGTCATGGCGCCGACACGGTGCGGGAAGCGCTGCTTGACCACGACGGGCAGCAGGACGTTGGTCACCGCGATGCCGGCCAGTGCGAGGACGCTCAGTGCCACGAACAGGGTGCTGTCCGCCGAGAGGGGACGCAGCGCCAGGCCGGCCGCGATCGCCGCGACCCCGGTCACGACGACGGTGTCGGGGCCGAAACGGCGGGCCAGGTGGGGAGCGGCGAAGCCGAACAGCGCGAAGCACGCCGCCGGCATGGAGGTGAGCAGTCCGGCAGTGACGGCACTCATCCCCAGCCCGGCACGAGCCTCTTCCAGCACGGGGCCGAGGCTGGTGACAGCGGGCCGCAGGTTCACCGCGGCCAACACCAGCGCGAGGGCGGCGAAGCGGCGTCTCCACACGGTGGACCGGGACGCGCTGCCGGTGGGCGGGGGCGCGCTGTGCTGCCGTCCCAACTGCTGCGCGACCGTTGCGTCTTCGCCTGTCATCCGCGCATCGTATAATCATGGGATGAGTCTATGTCCAGCTCCCCGTCCGACCGGCCTGTTCGACCACGTCGTCGCCGCGCTGCGCCAGCAGATCGCGTCCGGAGCCTGGCCGGTGGGCTCGCGCATTCCGACCGAGCCGGAGCTGGTCCAGCAGCTCGGAGTGGCCCGCAACACCGTTCGGGAGGCCGTGCGGGCGCTCGCGCACAACGGCCTGCTGGACATCCGCCACGGTTCGGGCACCTACGTGGCGGCGACGAGTGAGCTCGCCGGAGTGATGCAGCGCCGCTTCGCCGCGGCCGAACAGCGCGACGTGATCGACGTGCGGGCCGCGCTGGAGGCGAAGGCCGCGAGGACGGCCGCACGACGGCGCACCGAGGAGGACCTGCGGCGCATGGGCGAACTGCTGGAGCACCGGGAGCGCGCCTGGGCGACCGGAGACCGGGACGCCTTCGTGGACGCGGACACCGCCTTCCACCTGGCGGTCGTGGCCGCCTCCCACAACGAAGTGCTGGTCGCGCTGTACGCGGACCTGGGGCAGGTGATCCGCGAGTCGTTGCGGGACCACTTCAGCGCTCAGCTGCGTCCCGAGGAGTACGTGGACCACTCCGGGCTGCTCGACGCCATCCGCGCCTCGACGCCCGACGCGGCGGAGGCCGAGGCGGCACGCTTCCACGCCTCCACCTGCCGGCCAGAGGGCCGGCACTGACTCCCCGCCCCCTGCCTACCTACCTCCCTGTGTCCGGCGCCTGAGAGCACCCAGCTTGGGGACGGCGCGTCGCCATCTTCTATCTTAGGGACGCCCTGTCCCTAACTTTGGAAGGAACGCCGTGTTCCTCGCCCTGCTGGAACTCAGAGCGGCCCGAGGCCGCTTCGTGCTGATGGGCAGCGTCGTCGTCCTCGTCGCCGCGCTCGTCGGCATCGTCTCCGGGTTCACCACAGGCCTCGGTGACGACACCGTCTCCGCACTGCGCGCCCTGCCCGCCACACACGTCGCCTTCGCCCCCGGATCCGACTCCGACCAGTTCGCCCGCAGCCTGGTCGACGAACGGACAGCCGCCGGCTGGGACAAGGAGGAAGGCGTCGAGGCCACCCCCCTCGGTGTCGCCCTCACCCGTGGCGCCACCGACCGCGGCGTCGAGGTGGACCTCGCCGCCTTCGGTGTCGAACCCGGCGCCTTCACCGACCCGGGAGCCGACCGCGGCGAAGCCCTGGACGCGGACGAGCCCCACGGCATCGTGATCTCCCGTCAGCTCGCCGACGACGGCGTCCGCGTCGGAGACACCCTCACCGTCGACCGGCTCGGCATCCGCCTGCGGGTGACAGGCGCCACCAGCCGCTCCTCCTACGGCCACGTCCCCGCCGCCTACGTCACCACAGACACCTGGCGACGGATCCGCTTCACCACGCCCGGAACCGACGCGCGCCCCGACGACCTCCCGGTCCAGTACAGCGCGGTGGCCCTCAAGCTCCCCACCGGGTTCGCGGACCAGAAGCTCGCCGCCGCGGACCGCCGCCACCGCACCACGACCGTCCCGCTTCAGGACGCCTTCGCCGCGGCCCCCGGCTACGAGGGCGAGCGCCTGACCATGACCTCCATCCAGGCCTTCCTCTTCCTCATCGCCCCGCTGGTCGTCGGCGCCTTCTTCGCTGTCTGGACCGTGCAACGCACCCCCGAACTCGCGCTGCTGCGCGCCATGGGCGCCTCCCGCCGCCGTCTGCTCGGACACACGCTCGCCCAGGCCGCCGTGGTCGTGGCCGCCGGCACCGCGGTCGGCGCCGCGCTCGCCTCCGCCGTGGGCCTGCTCGTCGGGGAACGCGTGCCGTTCAGCCTCCCCGCCGGCAGTCTCGCCGCCACCATGGGGGCCGTCGTACTCGTCGGCCTCGCAGGGTCCGCCCTCACCTTGCGCCGCGTCACCACCGTCGATCCGATGACCATGCTGGGAGCCGCACGATGAGCCTCCGCCTCGACGGCATCACCGTCACTCTCGGCCACGGCGAGTCCCGCACCCTCGCCCTGCGGGGTCTGACCACCGACTTCCGGCCCGGTGCCCTCACCGCCCTCGTCGGCCCCTCGGGGTCCGGCAAGTCGACCCTCCTCGCCGTCGCCGGTGCCCTGCTCCGCCCGGACGAGGGGCAAGTCCTGCTGCACGGCACCGATCTGGCCGCCCTCAGCGACCGTGAACGTGCCCGCGCCCGTCGGACACGCGTCGGCTACGTCTTCCAGAGCGGCAACCTCCTCGTCGGCCTCACGGCTGAGGAACAACTCCTCGCCGCGGCCACCCTCGCCGGTCGCGCACCTCGTGCACTGCGTGGCCGCGCCCGTGAACTGCTCGCCGAGGTCGGCCTCGCACACCGGTCGGGTCACCGTCCCGACCAGCTCTCCGGCGGCGAACGGCAGCGCGTGGCCCTGGCGCGCGCCCTGCTGACAGGACCCGAACTCCTCCTCGTCGACGAGCCGACCGCAGCGGTCGACCGGGCCCGCGCGGACGACCTGACCCGGATCATCGCGCACGCCGCCCACCGACACGGCTGCGTCACGGTGGTCGCCACACACGATCCGGTCGTCACCGAGGCAGCCGACGAGGTCGTGGACATGCGGCACCACGCCCCAGCCGACGCCGACTGACCAGGGCCTCGCCGGGTGAGGGGACCGCCGGGCCCGCGGTCCCCCCTGGTCCCGCTGCCGGTCGGCCGGCGAAGCGTGACGGCGCACCAGAACCTGACTGCGCAGGCGCTGCGCACCCGGGCCGGCAGCACGGCCGGGCTCAGCCAATCGTCTTGACCGCCCGGGCGGGCACTCCCGCGACCACGGTGCCGGCGGGAACATCTCGAGTGACCACCGCGCCGGCGGCGACCACCGCACCGGCACCGACGGTCACCCCCTGCGTGATCACGGCAGCCGTACCGATCCACACGTCGTCCTCGATGACGATCGGGGCGAAGGAGAGGTACTCGCGGCGCTCGGCCAGGGGCAGTGGGTGGCCTCCGGTGATGAGGCTGACCTTCGGGGCGATCATGACGCCGTTGCCGATGCGGATGCCTCCCTTGTCCATGAAGGTGCATCCCTGGTTGACGAAGACGTTCTTCCCGAACGCCGTGTTCAGTCCGCACTCGGTGAAGAACGGCGGGTAGAGCGTCACCGACTCCGGCAGCGGGCCACCGAACACAACAGAAAGTAGTTTCTCGCGCCCTTCGCTGTCGCTGAAAGGAAGCACGTTCAATCGAGACGTCGCGTCGGTCACCTCCACGATCCGCTCCGCATGACGCGCGAACTCAGGTGTCTGGACATACATGACCTGCTCTGTGCGGGTAGACATGCGCTGATCCCAGCACCGCGCAGAACACTCGATCAAACAACCCCACACCACGTCGGCCACAACAAAAGTTTGTGGGCATAGGGTGGAAGGGTGGATGTTGAAGCGCTGCGGACGTTCGTCGCCGTCGCCGAGACCGGCCAGTTCCAGGCTGCGGCCGACGAGATGGGGATCAGCCAGCAGGCGGTCTCCAAGCGGATCGCGGCCCTGGAGAGGCACATCGAGGCCACGCTCCTGGTGCGGACCTCCCGAGGCTCCCGGCTGAGCCTGGACGGGCAGGTCTTCCTGCCGCACGCCAAGAAGGTGGTGGCGGCCGTCGAACAGGCCGAGCAGGCCGTGCGCCCCGGAAGCCGCCCCTTGCGCGTCGACGTCCTCAATCGGCGCATCTCCCCGGCCCAGGCCGTCTACCGGTTTTACCGCTCCCACCCCGGGATGGACCTGGACGCGGTCACGCTGAGCACGGAGAACGCCGCCCAGGCCGCCCAGGCGGTGCTCGAAGGGACCGTCGACGCGTCCTTCCGCGCCCTGCCGGCAGACCAGGTCCCGGCCGGGCTCAGCGCCGAACGGCTCCTGGACGCACCTTTGGAGCTCCTGGTCGGCCCCGGCCACCCGCTGGCTGACGCGTCCTGGGTCCGTCCCGCGGACCTGGCAGGTCACCGCATCTGGGTCCCCGGGATCAGGCCGGGCACGGAGTGGGCGGCGTTCTACCAGGCGCTGTCCGAGGCGTTCGGGCTGAGCATCGACGCGCTCGGCCCCCACTTCGGTGACGAGGCCCTGATGGACGCGCTGGCCGACTCGGCCTCGCTGGCCACCCTCGTCGGCAGCGGGGACCGGTACCTGTGGCCCCAGACCCACGACCTACGGCGCATTCCGTTGCGCGACCCGACCCCGGTCTACCCGCACGTGCTGCTGTTCCGCAGCGGAGACCAGCACCCCGTACTGACCGCGCTACGCGACTACCTGCGCACCGCCGGCCCGCGAACCCCGCACGACGCGTGGGCGCCGGGCCGGGGAGAGGCACTCGGTCCCTGCTGAGAAGATCCGCGGTTGCCGCCTCGCAGGCGACGGCGTTCACCATGTCGTGCTCCGCATCGCCCGGCTGCACGCCCCGGCCCTCACCGGACGAACGACACCCTCGGGACACCCTCGAACGTGTGCTCCCGCCTGGTGCGGTGTCTCCGTGGCGCCGGTAGCCTCATCGCGGTGAGGTTGACGGAGACGCAGGGCCTCGTGCCGATGGCCGACGAGGTGCAGCTGCGCTGGAAGGCGCTGGGGGACACGGCTCGGCAGCCGGCCGTGGTCATGCTCCATGGCGGGCCGGGACTGCCGGACTATCTGGGCGATGTCGCTCCCATGATCGCGGACCTCGCGCCTGTGTACCGGTACGACCAGCGTGGCACGGGCCGATCCCCGTGGCGGGGTCCCCATTCCTTCGCCCGGCACGTCGACGATCTCGCCGAGCTGCTCGACACATGGGGGGTGCCCGAGGCCGTCCTGATCGGGCACTCCTACGGCGCTGATCTGGCGAGCCGGTTCTGCCTGGAACACTCCGACCGGGTCGCCGCGATGTTGCTGATGTGCGGACCATTCGTCGGTGACTGGCGTACCGGGTACCGAGCGGAACGCCACCGCCGCATGTCCGCGGCGCAGCGGAAGCGGCTCCACGAGTTGGAGGAGCGGTCGCATCGCACGGAGGAGCAGGAAGTCGAGCTGCTCACGCTGGCCTGGTTCACCGACCACGCCGATCCCGAACGCGGATGGCACCGGGCCGCCCAGGCTGCCCGGCGGCGTCGTCCGGTCAACTGGTCCATGAACGCCGAACTCGGCAAGGAGGGGCGCGCCGATCCGCTCGATGAGCATCTTGCCGACCTCCGTGCACGCCTGCCCGCGTGGGTGGAGCTCCTCGGCGGGGCCGACGATCCCCGTCCTGTGTCGGCGCTCGCCTCACTCGCGCCGCGGCTCGCTTGTCCGCTGACCCGGGTGGAGGCCGCCGGGCACGAGCCCTGGTCGGAGCAGCCCGACACGGTGCGTGCGCACCTTCGGCGCTTCGTGCGAGGCGCGCTGGACGAAGCCGCAGCCGCGCGGCTCGGACGCCGCTGACCGAAGCCCCTCGGAGTGCCGTAGCGCACCGATGGCCGCGCCCGGGCGGCATTCGGAGCACAGCGTGCGTCGTTCTGGCGGTCAGGGGCAGTAAGCCTCGGTGTTCCGGTGGATGAACGTGCTCACTCCGGCACCAGCACCGACACCGCCCTCGGCACGCACTTGACCGTCAGCGGCAGGTCACCGATGAACTCCCCGTCCGCGTAGGCGAACACGCCGGGCGCGGTCAGCTCCACCTGGCGGGCGCGGTAGGTGTGCACCTTCGGGTGGGAGACGTGGGAGCCGCTGTAGAACCGGGGCAGGGTACTCATCAGCCGCAGGGCGGGCGCGCTCTCCACGACGGTGACGGCCAGCTCCCCGTCGTCGGGCACCGCCTCGGGGCACACCTTCATGCCGCTGCCGTAGTAACAGGTGTTGCCCACCGCGACGAGCGTGGCGTCGAACGCGAGCTCGCGCTCGTCGAGCCGGATCCTGAAGGAGAGCGGGCGCAGCCTGGCGAGCTCGACGAAGGTGGCGACGGTGTAGCGTGCGCCGCCGCGAGGCCGGCGCAGCGTGTTGGCGCGCCGGGTGACCAGGGCGTCGAAGCCCGAGGCCAGCACGGTGCCGAACCAGCGGTCACCGCAGCGCGCGAGGTCCACGGCGCGCGGGGTCCCGTGGGTGATCAGGCGTGCGGCGGCGGCCGGGTCCCGGAGCGGTATGCCGAGGGCGCGGGCGAAGTCGTTGCCCGTGCCCGCCGGGACCACGGCAAGTGGCACCCCGGAGCCGGCGACGGCCTGGAGCCCCAGGTGGACCAGGCCGTCACCGCCGACGACGGTGAGGACGTCGGTGCCGGCGGCGAGGTGGTTGCGCGTGCGCTCCAGGGTGTCGGCCGGATCGCTGCCCGAGACGAGTGTCGCGTCCCACCCGGCCCGAGCCAGGTGCCGCAGGGCCACCTCCGCGTTCTTGGCCGAGCTTCCGGTCAGGGAGGCCGGGTTGACGAGTACGGCTGTGCTCGGTCGGGGGGTCATGAGGCCTCGGATAGCCGGGTGGTGGCCGGAGGGATCAGCTTGCCAGGGTTCATGACGCCCGCGGGGTCCAGTGTCCGTTTGACGGCGGCGAGCACCTCCACGCCGAGGGGGCCGACCTCCGCCTCCATCCAGGGGCGGTGGTCCTGGCCGACCGCGTGGTGATGCGTGATCGAGCCCCGAGCAGCCGCGATCGCGTCACCTGCCGCCTTCTTGGCCGCCCGCCAGCGGGCTCGCGGCTCCTCGCCGGCGTCCGCGGCGACGGTGAAGTACAGCGAGCCGCCTGACGGGTAGGCGTGGGAGAGGTGGCAGAAGACGACCGGTGTCGACGTGGCCGTCGTCAGGTGTTCGGTCAGCGTGGCGGTCACGGTCGCGCGCAGTGCGGCCAGGCCCGCCCAGGAAGTCGCCGTCTCCAGGGTCTCGGTGAGCACGCCCGTGTCGAGGAGTGCGTCGCGCAGGTACGGGCCGGAGAAGCGGGAGCGCCGCCAGGCGGCGGCCACCTCGTCCTCCAGCCGGGTTCCGCCGTGCGCGGCCAGCAGCTCCCGCACGGCCGCGCTGCGGCGCGCGACCTGGCCGGGGTCGCCTTCGTGGCTGACGACGGACAGACATCCCTCGGGCGCTTGCGAGCCGGCGATGACGGCGTTGACGAACGTCTCCGTCTCGTCCGAGACGCGTATCGCGGTCGGCAGCAATCCGCGCTGCGCGAGCGCGCGCACGGCGGCGGTGCCCGCTGCGAACGAGGGGAGAGACCAGGCCTCGTCCCGGCGTTCGGTCGGCGCGCGGTGTACCCGTACCGTCACCTCGGTGAGGACACCGAGCGCGCCTTCCGAGCCGAGGAAGAGCTGCCGCAGATCGGGTCCCGCGGCCGTGGCGGGGGCGCGGCCGAGGTCGAGGGTGCCGCGCGGGGTGGCGACCTTGAGCGCGGTGACCATGGCGTCGAAGCGGCCGTATCCGGCCGAGGACTGGCCCGCGGAGCGGGTGGCGGCGTAGCCGCCGATGGTGGCGAACTCGAAGCTCTGCGGGAAGTGGCCCAGCGTGTAGCCCTCGGCTCCGAGAAGTTCCTCGGCCTCGGGGGTGCGCAGGCCCGCCTGCAGGGTGGCGGTGCCGGACTCCTCGTCCAGCTCCACCAGGGCGTCCAGGCGCCGCAAGTCGAGGCTGATCAGGGCCGGATGGCCCTCGCGTGCGGGTTCCACGCCGCCGACGACGCTGGTGCCACCGCCGAACGGTACGACCGCGACGCCGTGCCGGGCACAGGTCTCCACGAGGGCCTGTACCTGCTCGTGCGTGCCCGGGGTCAGCACCGCGTCCGGGGCGTGCCGGGCGTCTCCCTCCCGGCGGCGCAGCAGGTCGGGAGTGCTCTTGCCGCCCAGGTGCAGCACCCGGGCCGCGTCGTCGGTGCGCACGTGCTCCTCGCCGACGACCGCGGTGAGTGCGGCATGGGCGGGCTCGGGCAGTGCGCTGGGCGGCAGCCGCAGCGCGGAGCGCTCCGCGCGCGGGGGCACGGTGGCGCTGACGCCGAGTGTCTCGACGAGCAACTGCCGCTGGGACTCGTCCAGTTGGCGGGCGTGTGCCGGGTCGCCCCAGGCGTTCCAGGCCATGTCACCGACGCGGCGAGTGGGTCGCTTCATGGCGTACAGTCTTACACGTGACGTCAATTCGTAAAAGCTCTGGACGGAAGAACGAGGACGACATCCTGGACGCCGCACGCGCCTGCGTCGAGGCGTTCGGAGTGCGGCGCACCACGCTCACCGACGTGGCCCGCCGCGCCGGGGTGAGCAGACCGACCGTCTACCGCCACTGGCCCGACATCTCCTCGCTCGTCGGTGACCTGATGACGCGGGAGCTGAAGGCGCTTTTCGCCGAGGCCGTCACCGAGGCGACCGAGGCCGACGCGCTCGGCCGCATCGTGCACGGCGCTACCGGCACGGTGCGCGCGGTGTGGCACCACTCGCTGTTTCGCCGCTTCCTCGACAGCGAGGCCGAACTGCTGGCCACCTACGTCTTCCACCGGCTGGGCTCCAGCCAGCACGCCGCCCTCGAACTGCTGCACGCCCAGATCGCGGAGGGGCAGCGCGACGGCTCCGTACGCGCCGGTGAGCCCGCCGAACTGTCCCGCGTCGTGCTGCTGACCATCCAGTCCATCGGAGCCTCCCGGCGGCTGGTGGAGGACACCCTCACCGAGGAGTCCCTCCTCGACTCGCTCGGCCGGCTGCTGACCGGCTACCTGCGTCCCTGGAGCACCGCCGCATGACACGACCGACCGAGCACACCGCCTCCCTCAACGCCGCCCGGCGCGCCCGTTCCCTCGACTGGCTGGCCACCGGACCCACCGTCGACCTGCTCGTCGTCGGTGCGGGCGTCACCGGTGCCGGCATCGCACTCGACGCCGCCTCACGCGGCCTCAGCGTCGTCCTCGTCGACCGCCACGACCTGGCCTTCGGCACCAGCCGCTGGAGCTCGAAGCTGGCACACGGCGGACTGCGCTACCTGGCCAGTGGAGACGTGGGCATCGCCTACGAGTCGGCCCGCGAACGCGGCATCCTGATGAGCAGGACCGCCCCCCACCTCGTCCGCGCCCTGCCCATGGTGCTCCCGCTGCACACCCGCACCTCCCACGCCCGTGCCCTGTGGACCCGCGCGGGCTTCCTCGCCGGAGACGCCCTGCGCGTCGGCGCCAGAGTCGGCGCCCGCACCCTGCCGCCGTCGCGCCGCATACCCGCGCCGCTCACCCTCGCGCTGGCCCCGGCCGTGCGCGCGGACGGCCTGCGTGGCGGACAGCTGTCCTTCGACGGGCAGCTCACCGACGACGCGCGCCTCGTCGTGGCCCTCGCCCGCACCGCCGCCGGCTACGGAGCGCACGTCCTCACCCGGTGCGGCGCCCTCGAACTCACCGGAGACGGCGCCGCACTGCGCGACGAACTCACCGGCGCCCGCATGGAGATCCGGGCCCGGAGCGTCGTCAACGCGGCCGGTGTCTGGGCCGGCGCCCTCGTGCCCGACGTCACCCTGCGGCCCAGCCGAGGCACGCACGTCGTCCTGCCCGCAGCACGCCTGGGCAGCCCCCGCGCCGCCCTGACGGTCCCGGTGCCGGGGGAGTCCAGCAGGTTCGTGTTCGCCCTTCCGCAGGGGGACGGCCGTATCTACGCGGGCCTCACCGACGAGCCCGTCGACACGGTCCCCGACATCCCCGAAGCGCCGGAGGAGGACATCGATTTCCTCCTGCGCACGCTCTCCGGCGCGCTGGCCACCCCACTGGCCAGGCAGGACGTCATCGGCGCCTTCGCGGGGCTGCGACCCCTGCTGGAGAGCACCGGCACGTCACGCACCGCCGACCTCTCCCGCCGCCATGCCGTTCTCACCTCACCGGACGGCGTCATCACCGCCGTCGGGGGAAAACTCACCGCGTACCGGGCGATGGCCGAGGACGCGGTCGACGCCGCCGTCGCCCGCGCCGGACTCGACGCGGGACCCTGCCGCACCCAGGCCCTCGCCCTCGTCGGCGCGGGCACCGCGCCCACCGCGCCCGATGTGCCGGCCCGGCTCCGCGCCCGGTACGGCAGCGAGAGCGCGGCCGTTCTCGCCCAGGCGCACGGCGACCCGGACCTGTTGAAACCCGTGGCCGCCCAGGTCACCGCGGCCGAGCTCCACTTCGCCGTCCGGCACGAGGGCGCCCTCGACGAGTCCGACCTCCTCGACCGCCGCACCCGCATCGGCCTCGTCGAGGCCGACCGCGACCGCGCACTGGCGGCGGCCCGGGAGGCTCTGGTAGCGGCAGAAGCGCCTGCGGGCGCCGGCTGACGGGCCGCCTCGACGAGGCCGGGGCGGCAGCCTCCGCGTCCTCGGCGTTCCCTGCCGGAAGCAAGGTGCGCCGCGCTCGGAAACCGAAGGCGGACTGCCAGGTGATCTTCGCTCCGGAGGCCGCCTTGAAGGCGGCTTCGTCCCCGGTCCGGCTGCCCTGCCCGGCCACCGCTCACCACGGCCGCACCTGTCCGCCGCGCTGCGGCCTGCCCCGTACGACCGGCTCCGTACGACCGGCCCCGCGCGACCGGTCGTACGGGGTCATTCGGGGAGATGGTCAGCCGTGTCTGCGGGCCGCGCAGGCGCCGCCCGCGCAGGCGTCGAGCCAGGAGTTCCAGTCGGCGTCGTACCGGGTGCCGATGGTGGCCTTGAGGTGGGTGCGGGCGGCGTCCCAGTCGCCCGCGCGGTAGGCGGCGAGCACCGTGGCCACGTCGTCGGGATGCCTCTCCAGCATGTAGCGCGTGGCCAGGTAGCCCCAGCGGTAGACGCGGTTGGTGTCGCCGTTCTCGTAGGTGGTGTCGAAGAGGTCGCTGAGCGCGTAGGTCTGCTTGCCCGCCTCGGCGATCGCCTCGTCGTAGCGCAGGTCGCGGTACGAGTAGGAGAGGTACTCCGCGAAGCCTTCGATCCACCAGACCGTCGGGGTGGAGACCCCGGCCTCGAAGTCGCCGTACATGTCGAACCGGCCGTCGAGGTAGTGCGTGTACTCGTGGTTCAGGTTCCAGATCTGGAAGTCGGGCCGCATCCAGTCGGCCTCGTACGCGATGAAGCGGGGCAGGTTGCCGTCGGCCGAGGGGTCGCCCTCCAGGTACATGCCGCCGTTGCCGGTGTCGATGCCGTAGATGACGCCCGCGTACGTCTGGTAGTCGGCGCTGGAGTCGAAGACCACGACCTCGATCCTCGTGTTCTTGTCGCCCTTGACAGGTCCGTCGTCCTTGGCGACCTGGTGGAAGTACGCGTCCTGCCCGACCATGCTCTCGCAGGCGGCTGAGAAGTTGCCGGTGTCCATGTCCTGCGCGGCCATGGAGATGCTGTCGCTGCACGACTCCCTGTCCACCAGCACGGCCTGTGTGAGCCGCTGCCGAAGGTCGCACACGCCGTAGTACGCGCAGTTGTCCTTGTCGTAGGCGTCGGCCATCTCCGCCACGCCGACCCACAGCGGGGCCGTCCTTCCGGTCATCTCCGTCGCGTCCAGCAGGTCCTTCAGCTGCGGGCGTGTCCGCTGGCGCAGCGGCGAGTGCTGGACGAAGCGGCCCAGCTCGCGTCCCGCGTTGGAGGTGAGGTAGGCCTGCTCGCCGCCGAGCAGCCCGAGGTGGTCACGGGCGAAGGCGTGCAGGGTGTCGAGCAGACCTGGGTCCCTCTGCACGGCCTGTACGAACTCCGGGAGCTGATGTCCGCGCCACAGCACCGTGTAGACGTTGTTGACGGCGTTGAGCATCCACCACTTGTCGTCGTACGAGCTGTCGTATCCCTCCAGCATGCGCTCGACGACGTCGAGGTAGCGGGCGTTCTCCTCGGCGCTGTCGATGAGGGTGACGGCTTCGGCCAGGGTCTCGCCGTTGGCGTCCGTCACGTCGTGCGAGTGCGCGGAGGCGAAGAACGCGTCCAGGCCGCCCTGGATCGCGGCCTTCAGCGCCGGCCCGTATGGGCCCACGTCCGGTTCGTGGTACCAGTGCACGTAGTAGCCGGCGCGCAGGAACAGCACGATCTGCGGCATGCCGGTGCTGCCGTCGCCGGGGTACGCGGCCGATCCGTCCCGCAGCGCGTCGGCGACGGTCACCATCTGCTCCTCGCGGAAGGCGCCGCGCGCGTCGCTCCCGGTGAGGGAGAAGAGCGTGTTGACGCACGCGGTCGTGGAGGAGGTGATCTGCTGGATGAGCGCTTCACCGGTCTGCGCGAAGTCACTGGGCGAGCAGGTGTCCCGCACGCCGTGCGCCGCACCGCCCCCCGTCCCGTTGCGCTGTTTCCCGGCACGCTGCATCGAGGGGCGCTTGTGGGAGGGCTCGGCCGGGGTGTCGTAGTCGCGCCGGAGTGCGTCCTGCGAGGCGGGCAGGGGAGGCCTGTCTCGCACCGCGAGCCGCCGCTTCGCGACGTGCCCAGGATCGCCCTCCGCGGGGGCCGCGGCGGAGGAGTCGGCGGGGCGCGGCCCCGCGAGACGGGGCTCCTCGGTGGCCTGTGCGCCGGTCGCCGCGTGGGCACCGCCGAGCTGGCCGGTGCCCGCGCCCAGCGAGACCGCCAGGGCGCCGGCGCAGAGGGCACGGGTGAGACGTGAGCGTAACGAGCTTCTTCGGTCGTTCCGGCTCATCTGGCAACTCCTGTGAGGGTGTCGGGTTGGACTGGCTGTGGCGGGTTGGCATGGCCGTGCACAGCGTGCGTTGTTGTGTACACGCTCATTGAAACGCCAGTACAATTTCACACATCACATGGCGCCGGAAGACCCGTGTAGCGCCCGCCTTCCCCGCGCACGGTCACGTGGCGGCGAGAACACCGACGTACGATCGGCACGATCACTCCGCCCGTCCGTCCCCTGCCCGGCGAGGAGCAGTGCGCCCATGACCGCAGAACGCCCGCTGAAACTGCCCGCCGTGCCGGACAGGCTCAGCATCCGCGACCACGTCGCGCACGCCCTGCGCGCCGCCCTCATCGCCGGCGAACTGCGCCCCGGGGCCGTGTACTCGGCCCCGCAGCTCGCCGCGCAGTTCGGCGTCTCCGCCACGCCCGTACGGGAGGCGATGCTCGACCTCACCCGCGAGGGCATGGTCGAACCCGTGCGCAACAAGGGCTTCCGCGTGACCGAACTGTCCGAGCGCGACCTGGCCGAGTACGTGGCGATCCGGGAGATGATCGAGGTGCCCACGGTCGGGCAGGTGGCCCGTACCGGGGACGCGGCCCAGCTGGAGGAACTCCGCCCCGTGGCGCGGGAGATAGTCCAGGCGGCCCGCGCCGGGGACCTGGTCGGCTTTCTCGGCGCCGACAGGCGCTTCCACCTGGCGCTCGTCGCCCTCGCCGGGAATCGCCGCCTGGTGGAGGTCGTCGGCGAACTGCGCGGGCATTCCCGGCTCTACGGCCTTGCCGGGCTCGCGAAGACCGGCCAGCTCATGGAGTCCGCCGAGGAACACGAGCGCCTCCTCGACCTGGTGCTGGCCCGTGATGTGCCGGGCGCGGAGCACCTGATGCGCACCCATCTGAGACGCCTGCGCTCCCAGTGGGAGAGCGCGGCGGACGGCGGCGGGGGGCCCACCGGCCGCTCCGGGGCCGGAGAGCCCTGAGCGGCCTGGCGCTCCCGGCGCGATGTCCGAGAGAGCCGGCGAGTGCGGGTGCGGCAGTACGGCGGGTGCCGCAGCGGGCGCCTGTGCCCGCGAGGGGGCGCGCCGCCTCACAGGACGGCAACGGCGCGCCCCGACAAGGGCCTGGAATATCCGGCGCCGTGGACGTCTACAGCGGCCTGTGCGACATCGGCGTCTTCGCCGCACGCGCGGCTCCGCCCTCTGTCGGCGTGCCGGAGCCCATGCAAAAATCGGCCGCGTTCCACCGACCCGCTGCTCCGCTCGCCGACGGGGCGGGCGGCAAGGAGGGAAGATGCCCGCACAGTTGTCGCGCCGCAACGTCCTGGCAGCGGCGGGAGGGGTCGCCGCCGCCGGGCTGGGCGGGCCGGCTGCCGCCGCCGCGGGGGCCGCCGCCCCGGGGGCCGGACGCCGGCGGCCGAACATCGTCCTCTACCTCACCGACGACCTCGGTTACGGCGAGGCCGGATGCTTCGGCAACAGCATTATCCGCACCCCGCACCTCGACCGCATGGCGGAGGAGGGGGTCCGCTTCACGCAGTACTACGCGGGAGCGCCCGTCTGTGCGCCTTCCCGCGCCACCCTGCTGACGGGCCTGCACACCGGGCACGCGCCGGTGCGGGCCAATCCCGACCCGGGGGAGCCGGACGCTCCATTGGGGGAAGGGGACGTCACGGTGGCCGACGTGCTGCGCGGCGCCGGATACCGGACGGGGCTGTTCGGCAAGTGGGGGTTCTGCCCTGACGTGCCGGACCATCCAGGGCACCCCAACAGACAGGGCTTCGAACGGTTCTTCGGCCAGGCGACCCATGCCGCCGCGCACGACTACTATCCGCCGTACCTGTGGTCCGACCACGAGCGGTACGCCGTTCCCGGGAACGCGGACGGTGCCGCGCACACGTACGCGCCGGACCTCGTTCTGCGCGAGGCCCTGCACTTCATCGAGCGTCACCGTGACGACCCGTTCCTCTGCGTGGTCAGCTCCCAACTCCCGCACAGCCCGCAGGAGATCCCGCGGACCGACCCCGTCTACGAGGACGATCCACGGCTGAGCCCGGCGGCCCGGCGCCACTGCTCACAGGTCGGTTACGCCGACCGGCAGGTGGGTGCGCTCCTCGGCAGGCTGGAGGAACTCGGGCTCGACGACGACACCGTCGTCCTGTTCGCCTCCGACAACGGACCCACGGAGGAGGAAGCGCTCGATCCGCACTCCTACGGGGCGGGCGGCGGCTTGCGCGGATACAAGCGGAATCTGTTCGAGGGCGGCATCCGGGTACCGCTGATCGTCCGTGCTCCCGGACGCGTCCACCGGACCGGATCGACCAGTGACCAGGTCGTCGCCTCCTGGGACCTGCTCCCGACCCTCGCCGCGCTCGCGGGCGCCGGCAGCGAGGTACCCGACGGCCTCGACGGGGTCGCGATGCCCCGGCAACTGCTCGGCGCACGGCGGGCTGCGGCGCACCGGCCGCTGTACTTCTACCGGAACGACCCGTACACCACGCCCGGGCAGGCACAAGAGGACGGTCCCTTCGCCCGCAGCGCGGCCGAGGCGGTACGCGTGGGCGACTGGAAGGCCGTGCGCTTCTCTCCGGACCGCGGACGCGACCACCCCGATGAGGACTGGCACTTCGCGCTGTACGACCTCGCTCGTGACCCCGCCGAGACCACCGATGTCGCCGGCCGGCATCCGCGGCAAGCGGCACACCTCCTCGCGACGATGAAGAGCGAGTGGCGTGATCCGCGGTAGCCGTGCTTTCGGGGTGGGCGCCGCCCCTGCACCCTGACGCCATCCGGGCGGGACCGGCCGCCAGGCCGGCCCGACGTGGCGCCCGGCCCCTCCGCCGCCGGCCGGTCCTGCCCGAATCGCCTGGTTCCCAGGCCTCGTCGGCAGGGCCCGGGCGGCGACGGGTCACGTCAGGTGCCGCCGGAAATCCCCACCTCCTCGGCCGCCACCGCCGCGCGGCGTCGACGAAGTGCGCACCTGTGCCCGTCGGTCGGGGCTCCTCACGAGGGCTTTCACGAGGACCCCTCACGAGGAGCCCGTAGGGGGGCCAGGCACACTTTGTGGGGTAGTTCCGCCGACACGAGGATGAATCGCACATGATTACGCTTACCAAGGAAGACGGCCCGGCAGATCTGGACGGTGTGTCCCATCTGACGATCGGCGTGTCCTGGGACCCGACGGCCGGCAGCAGCGGCGGGGTGATGGGCCGCTTCCGCCGGAAGGCCGGAACCGACCTCGACCTGATCGCCGTCGCGATGCAGGACGGGGACCCGGTCCGGCTGGCGGGCCTCGACTCGCTGGACCCGATGGGGAACGGATCCTTGGTGCACAGCGGCGACAACCAGACCGGGCACGGCGATGGTGACGACGAGACCGTCACCGTCGAGTTCGCCGGCGTCCCGGGCAACATCAACTCGATCGTGTTCGTCGCCGCCGCCTACAAGAAGGGCAGCTCCTTCCAGAAGGCACGCAACATCAGCTTCAAGGTCTACGACGCGACCGGTGGTTCCGCACAGCAGGTCGCCGACATCTGGCCGAGCCTGCTCACCCAGGACAACGGCTGCGCCGTGGCCAAGGCCGTACGGGTCGGCGGCACGTGGAAACTCGAAGTGATCAACGTGACGGGGAAGATCAAGCAGGGCGACGAGCACGCCCTGATGCGCTTCGCGGTCAGCAAGTAGGCACTCCGCGGGCGCCCGGCGTCCGGGCGCCCGCCCCGAGGCCGGTGCACGCCCCCCGGGCCCGGGCGGGGGAGCCTCGCGGTGCCCCGCCCGGGCCGATCCTCCGTGAAGGGTCACGGCCGACCCGGGCGGGGCCGCGAAGGGGCGGCCCGTCACGGCAGCAGCCGGTGGCGGGCCGCGGCTGCCACCGCGCCCGCCCGGGTGCGCACGCCCAGCTTGGTGTAGATGCGTCCGAGGTGGGTCTTGACCGTGGCCTCGCTCAGGAACAGGGCCCGGGCTATCTCCCGGTTGCCGAGGCCTTGGACGAGCCGGCCGAGGATGTCGCTCTCCCGCGGGGTGAGGGTGGGCCCGGGGGTGCGCAGACGGGAGACCACCCGGTCGGCGACCGAGCCCGACAGCACGGTACGTCCGGCAGCGGCGTCCCTGATCGCCCCGAACAGCCGCTCGGGACGCTCGGCCTTGAGCAGATAACCGGTGGCGCCCGCGGCGACGGCGCGCGCGATGTCGGCGTCCGTGTCGAACATCGTGAGGACCAGCACCCGTGGGACCGGGCCGTCTTCTGACACGTCCTGGCGGGAGGTCAGCCGGCGGGTGGCCGTCACGCCGTCCATGCCGGCGCCCAACTGCAGGTCCATGAGCACCACGTCCGGCGACAGCCCCGCGGCCATGGCGAGGGCTTCCTCTCCGCTGCCCGCCTCACCGACGACGTCGATGCCGTCGGTGCTGGACAGCAGGGCGCGCAGCCCGGCACGGACGACGGCGTGATCGTCGCACAGCAGTACCCGGACCGTGGTGGCTGCGCTGGTCACGGCATCTCCCTTCCCGCGTTGCCGGTGGCGAGCGGCACGGCCATCGTCACCACGGTTCCCTCGCCGGGCGCCGACTCGACGGTGAGCGAACCGCCGGCCTCCCGGGCCCGCATCCGCATGACCGGAAGACCGTGGCCGCGGTCGGCGGTCCGGCCGCGGCGCGGCGGCCGTCGCAGGTCGAAGCCGCACCCGTCGTCGGCGATGTCCACGGTGATCCGGTCCTCCAGACAGGTCAGGGTGACGACGGCCCGGGTCGCCCCCGCGTGTTGCCGCGCGTTGGTCAGTGCCTGCTGGGTCACCCGCAGCAGCGCCGCCTCGACCGGTCCGGGCAGCGGGCCGGGGCCGCCCGGCGCGGCGTCCAGGCGGAACTCGACGGCGGGGCCGTGTGCGCCGTCCCGTTCGGCGAGAGCGCGCAGCGCCTGTACGAGGGAGTTCTCGGCGAGGTCGAGCGGGGCCAGGTCGCGGACGAACCTGCGGACCTCGGCCAGGGCACGGTCCGCGGTCGTCGCGGCGTCCCGCACATGCGTGTGCGCGGTGTCCGGCGCTGCGTGCCAGTGGCGCTGCGCGGCCTGGAGCAGCATCTGCTGACTGGACAGGCTCTGGGCGAGGATGTCGTGGATCTCCGCCGACAGCCGCTGGCGCTCGGCCAGGATGCCCGCGTGCCGCTCCGAGGCGGCCAGCTCACCGCGGGCGCGCACCAGGTCGTCGATCAGCAGCCGCTGCCGGCTGATCAGGCGCCGGCCGTGGACGAGGACGGCCGTGGCAACCGTACCGAGAGCCACCGGGGCGATCACCAGGTTCGGGTTGAAACCGCCGGAGGCGATCCGCACCTCGGAGACGACCACGAGGAGGACCAGCACGGTGGCGAGCGGAACCGCGAGCCGCACGGGCAGCCGGTGCAGTCCGGTGAACAGCAGCGGCATGGTGCACCAGGTGGCGCTCGGTTCGAGGGCCAGCAGCACCAGCCAGAAAGCGAGCACCGCACCGAGCCAGAGCAGATGGGCGACGGTGGGACGCTCACCGTGGTGCGGCGCGGGGGCCGTCAGCCGCCCGAGCAGGTAGAGGGCCCCGAAGGCGAGGAACAGGCCGAGGATCCATGCGGTGCGGACGTCGTCGGCGGGTCCGTGCGTGAGCAGGCGCACGATCGCACCGCCGAGCAACAGGAGGAAGGCGATGTCGAGGGCGGCGGTCAGCCAGCGCGCGTCGGGGTCCGGCTCCGTGTCGTCTCGCTCCACCGCGTCCTCATCGCCTCCCGGGGGCCCTGTCTCACCACGTATACAAGCGCTCCTCATGAGGTACATCATCCGATCGGCTGACATCGGTGTGGCTCGGCGGGGCCCTCCGGGGCAGCCGCACCTCCGACGTCGGGGGCCCGCGGCGCCGGTGAGACTGCTGGGAAACGGCCCCTACCGAGAACGAGCACCTCCATGCCCAAGAACCTGACAGCCAACCGTGCCTCCCTCTCCCACCGCCTGTCCTACGCGCTGCGCCACCCCGGCCGCGTGCCACGGCATCTGCGCCGCACCGCCCGCGACACGTGGTTGCGCTACCGCGCGCCGGACCATGTCGCCTACTACCGGGCGGTCATGCGCTCGGACACGCGCCGCGATCCCGACGCGGCCGTGGGGGGCCGCAGCCGGGAGCGCTGGCTGGCCCTGGGCGCCATGCAGTTCGACTACCTGCTGGACCACGGGCTGCGCCCGGAACACCGGATGCTGGAGATCGGTTGCGGCAACCTGAGAGCGGGCTGGCGGTTCATCGAGTACCTGCGCCCTGGCCACTACTACGGCATCGACATCTCTCCCGACATCCTGTTCGCAGCGCAGGACACGCTCCAGCAGCAGGGGCTCCAGGGCCGGCTGCCGACACTGACGCCGGTGCGCGACCTCACGCTGGGCTTCCTGCCGGAGGGCGGGTTCGACGTGGTGCACGCGCACAGCGTGTTCTCCCACTCGCCACTGCCGGTGATCGAGGAGTGCTTCGCCCACATCGGCCGAGTCCTCGCCCCGGGCGGCTGGTTCGACTTCACCTTCGACCGTACGGAGGGTGAAGAACACCACGTGCTGCGGGAGGACTTCTACTACCGCACCGAGACGCTGGTCGCCCTCGCTGCCGACCACGGCCTGACCGCGCGCTTCATGGACGACTGGGAGGACCTCCCGCACGGCCAGTCCAAGATCCGCGTCACCCACCGAGCGCCAGGCTAGGACCTGCCTGCCCGAACCCCTGTCGGCCTCCTGTCGGATTCCTGTCGGCGTCCGTCATGTGCCGTCGGTCTCCTGGAGGCTTCGGAGCAGCCTGGGGCCTGGCCTGGCCGGCATCGGGACCGGGCCGGCATCGGGACCCCGGACCGGGCCCGCATCCGGATCGGGCCCTGATCTGGACCGGGGAGGCGGCGGGCGTTCGGCATGCATGTCGGCTCGTCGGCCGGAAGCGACAGCCGTCAGCCGCGGCGGCGCCTGCCCGAAGCAGCAGTCGGGAAGACTGCCGACATGATCGCGTGGCACTTCTTTCTTCCGGCGGCCTTCCTGATGGCGGTGATCCCGGGGGCCAACCAACTCCTCGGCTTGCGCAACGCCGCCCTGGCCGGGGCCCGGTACGCGCTGGTGGGGGTCGCGGGACGCTTCGCCGCCTTCGCCCTCCTCGTCACCTTGGTCGTTTCGGGACTCGGAACGGTCCTGGCGCAGTCAGCCGTCGCGTTCGAGGTCGTGCGGTGGCTCGGTGTCGCCTACCTGATGTGGCTGGGCGTCTCGGCTCTGTGGAAAGCGGGCACGGGCAGCCGTGACGCGGCCGGGGCAGTGCGCGTGCGCTATGCCGTCGCCGTGCGACAGGAGTTCGTCACCGCCCTGTCCAACCCGAAGGCCTTGCTGCTGTTCGCCTCGTTTCTGCCGCAGTTCCTTCCCGACGGGGCCGCGCCCTCCTCTCTCATCCCGCTCGCGGTCGCCTACGTCGCCGTCGAAGGGCTGGCCGCCCTGGTGTACATCGCGGCGGGGCGGTCTCTGCGGCACGAGCGCCGCATGCGCGTGCCGCGCCGCCGACTGGACCAGGCGACCGGTATCGGTTTCCTCGGCTTCGGCGGCTACCTCCTGTTCACGCACCGCCCCTGAACCGGCTCGACCGACCGGGTCTGGGTGCTGCGGCCGTTCCGCCGTCACCGCAGGCGGGGCCCTCGGGTGCGGCGGGCGGCGGTCTACTCCGCACGCGGCGTCCGTTCCCGCAGCGCACCGCGATCCGGGTGCTCAGCAGCGGGCGGCAACCGGCGCGCGAGCGCAGCGGGCGGCAGCCGGCGCGCGAGCAGTTGCGCCAGGTGCTCGCCCGAGCGGTCGGCCAGTGTGCTCAGCTGGGTACGGCAGCTGAAGCCGTCCGCCAGGATGCCGGTGTCCTGCGCGGCCTCGCGGACGGCGGGCAGGAGGCGGTGTTCCGCGACGGCGACGGAGACGTCGTGGTGGCCGCGTTCGACGCCGAAGTTGCCGGCCAGGCCGCAGCAGCCGCCGAGGCGTGTGACGTCGGCGCCTGCCCGGGTCAGCAGGGCGAGGTCCGTGTCCCAGCCCATGACGGCGTGGTGATGGCAGTGCGGCTGGGCGACGTAGGTGTCTCCCGACAGGTCGGGCGGGACCCACCCGGGTGTGCCTGCCAGCAGTTCGGCGAGGGTGCGGGTGGCGTCGGCGACCTCGGCCGCGGCCGAGGCGTCGGCGCCCTCCAGCAGCTCGGTGGCGTCGGAGCGCAGCACCCCCGTGCAGGAGGGTTCGAGCCCGACGACCAGCGCGCCGGCGCGGACGTGGGGGAGGAGCGCTTGCACGGTCGCCCGGATCCGCTTGGCCGCGCCGTCCAGTTGCCCCGTGGAGATCCAGGTGAGGCCGCAGCACACCGGGCGTGCCGTGACGGTGACCCGGTAGCCGGCGTCTTCGAGTACGGCGACCGCCGCCTGCCCCACCTCGGGTGAGAAGGCGTCGGTGAAGGTGTCGGTGAACAGGACGACGTCGCCGTGTCGACGTGGCCGCCCGTCGGGCCGCCGGGCGAACCAGCGGCGGAAGGAGGTGGGGGCGAAGGAGGGCAGGGGGCGTCGGGCGTCGACGCCGGCGCTCCAGCGCAGGAGCGGACGAAGGCCGGTTGAGCGCAGCACCCGGTTCGCGACCCGGGTGAGTACGGGCAGCCGGGTGACCAGGCGGGTCCAGGTGGGCAGCCGGCCCAGCGCGTAGTGGCTGCGGGGGCGCAGCCGCCGGCGGTAGCGCTGATGGAGGGCTTCCGCCTTGTAGGCGGCCATGTCGGTGCCCGTCGGGCAGTCCGAGGAGCAGCCCTTGCAGGACAGGCACAGGTCGAGCGCCTCGTGCAGCGCCTGCGATCGCCAGCCGTCGGGACCGAGCCGGCCGGAGACGACGTCCTGGAGGACGCGGGCGCGCCCGCGGGTGGAGTCCTTCTCCTCGCGGGTGGCCAGGTAGCTGGGGCACATCACGCCGCCCGCCGCCGTGGTGTCGGCGCGGCACTTGCCGACACCGGTGCAGCGGTGCACGGCCATGGACAGGTCGCCGCGGTCGTGCCGGTGGGCCAGGGCGAGGGTGGGCAGTTCGGTACGGCGCAACGGGCGGGCGTCGGCGGCGCGTACGGACGCGTCCACGGGTTCCGGCCGCACGATGACGCCGGGGTTGAGCAGGTCGTCGGGGTCGAAGACGCCTTTGACGCGGGCGAAGAGGTCTGTGGCTTCGGCCGAGTACATCAGCGGCAGCAACTCCCCTCGGGCCCGGCCGTCGCCGTGCTCACCGGAGAGGGAACCGCCGTGCCGGGCGACCGTCTCACCGGCCGCGAAGAGGAAGTCGCGCAGCGCTCCGGTGCCGCCGGGTGCGCCGAGCGGGAAGTCGATGCGGACGTGGACGCAGCCGTCACCGAAGTGGCCGTAGGGCAGGCCCGTGAGGCGGTGCTCGGACAGCAGCGCCTCGAACTCGCGCAGGTAGGCGCCGAGTCGTTCGGGTGGTACGGCCGCGTCCTCCCAGCCGGCGTGTGCGGGCTCGCCGTCAGGGGTGCGGGCGGCCAGTCCGGCGCCGTCCTCACGTATCCGCCACAGCGCTGCGGCGTGCCGGGAGTCGGTGATCACGCGGGAGTCCAGCGCTCCGGCGTCCTTGATCAGCCGTCCTGCCGCCGCGGTGAGCGCCGCGGTGTCCGGGCCGGCCAGCTCGACCAGCAGCCAGCCGTCCCCGCGGGGGAGTTCGGGGACCGCGGCTGTGCCTCGCCGGTCGGCGACGGTGCGGACGATACGCGCGTCGATCCCCTCGCAGGCGACGGGTGCGTGCGGAAGGAGTGCCGGTACGGCGTCCGCCGCCTCGGCCATCGTCGGATAGCCGAGGGCGACCAGGAGACGCGCCGGTTCGTCACGTACGAGCTGTACGCGCGCGGCCAGGGTGAGGCCGAGGGTCCCCTCGCTGCCGACGAGCGCCCGCGGGACGTCGAATCCCCGCTCCGGCAGGAGGTGTTCGAGGGAGTAGCCGGAGACCTGGCGGGGGAAGCGCCCCAGTTCGGTGCGGATGACCGCAAGGTCGGCGTGGACGGTTTCCGTCAGCTTCTCGAGGAGAGGGGAGCGCGCCGTCGTCCCCGGCACGTCGCCCAGGCGCAGCCGCTCGCCGGTGCCCGCGAGGATGTCGAGGCCGAGAACGTTGTCGCTGGTGCGGCCGTAGCCCAGCGCCCTGCTGCCGCAGGCGTTGTTGCCGAGCATGCCGCCGAGAGTGGCGCGGTTGTGGGTGGAGGGGTCGGGGCCGAAGCGCAGGCCGTGCGGGGCGACGGCCTGTTGCAGGCGGGCCTGGACGACACCGGGCTCGACGAGCGCGGTGCGGGCGTCCACGTCGACCTCCAGTACGTGGTCCAGGTGCCGGCTCGTGTCGACGACGACACCGGGCCCGACGGCGTTCCCCGCGATCGAGGTGCCGGCGCCGCGCATGGTGACGGGGACACCGTGCTCCCGGCAGACGGACAGGACGGCGGCGATCTCGTCGGTGTGGCGGGGGAAGACGACGGCGCTGGGCGGAATGCGGTAGAGCGAGGCGTCGGAGGCGTACAGGGACCGGGCGAGTGGCGAGTCGTCGGTCTCGGCCACGCCGGCGCGGTGCAGGGCGGCGGTGATCCCGTCGGTGCTGCGGGAGGGTGAGGTGGGCACGTTCACTGCCTTACGGGCGGAGGGGAGGCCGGCTGCGCGGCGGCGGGTACGGGCTCTGGGGCAGCGGCACGGGCGCGTCGTCGTGCCAGCACGGCGATGAGGACGACGGAGACCAGACTGACCGCGGACATGCCCACGATGTAGGTGACCATGAGCCACGGGCTGCCGTCTCCCGCGTTCAGCAGGCTGGTGAGGATGAGCGGGGTGCAGCCGCTGGCGAAGATCCCGGAGACCTGGTAGACGAACGACACGCCGCTGTAGCGGACGTTGGGCGGGAACAGCTCGGCGTACAGCGCTGCCTGCGGCCCGTACATGGCGCCGTAGAACAGGCCCAGTGTCACGACGAGCGTGCCGCCGATGACCAGCGCGGAGCCGGTGTCGAAGAGGACGAACGCCGGCACCGCCGAAGCGCCGAAGAGCGCGGCTCCCAGCCCGAACGTGCGCAGCCTGCCGAACCGGTCGGAGACGGCTCCCCACAGCGGGATCATGGGCACGCACACCGCCGCGGCCACCATGACCCCGATCAGCGCGTGGGTCCTGGGCACGTCCAGTTCGGTCGTGGTGTAGGCGATGGCGAAGACGCCCCAGGTGTTGAAGGCGATGCCCTCGGCCATGCGGGTGCCCATGCCGAGCAGCAGGTTGAGCTTGGAGGTGCGCAGGAGTTCGACGATGGGGATGCGGGCCTGTGTGTCCTCCTTCCTGACGGCCTGGAAGTCCGGGGTCTCGAAGACCTGCAGGCGGATCCAGAGCCCGAGCAGGACGAGGAGGGCGCTCAGCAGGAAGGCGATGCGCCACCCCCAGGCGAGGAACTGCTCGCTGGACAGGGCGCTGGACAGGAGCGCGAAGACGCCCGTGCCCAGCATGAGTCCGGCCGGCACGCCGATCTGGGGCCAGCTTCCGTAGTAGCCCTTGCGGCCTTCCGGCGCGTGCTCGACCGACATCAGCACGGCGCCGCCCCACTCGCCGCCGATGCCGATGCCTTGGATGATGCGGAGGAGGACCAGCAGGATCGGCGCCCAGACGCCGATGGTGCCGTAGGTGGGCAGGACGCCGACGAGGAAGGTGCCGATGCCCATGAGGAACATGGTGGTGATGAGGGCGGTCTTGCGGCCGACCCGGTCGCCGAAGTGGCCGAAGATCAGGCCGCCCAGGGGGCGTGCGACGAAGCCGACGGCGAACGTGGCGAAGGCGATGAGCGTGCCGACGACGCTGTCGAAGCGGGGGAAGAACAGCTTGTCGAAGACGATGCCGGCGGCGGTGCCGTAGAGGAAGAAGTCGTACCACTCGATGGTGGTACCGATGGCGCCGGCCAGGGCGGCCTTACTGGTCGGCGACTGCGCGGTTGCGGGCATGCGAATGCCTCCGGAGGGGGCGCAGGGGGAGGGGCTTGCCGGGCGTGCCGGTCACCAGTTGCGGAGTGACTCGCGGAAGATGCGGCCGGCGGCTTCGGCCGTCAGGGGACGCGGGGTGACGGACAGTTGGCGGGACTGCTTGAGCGTGCCGGACACGAGGGTGTCGAGGTCGTCCTCGGTGAAGCCGAAGGCGGAGACACCGGTCGGCATGTCGATGTCGCGCTGGAGTTCGCGCAGGACGCGGGGGAGGGCTTCGGCGCCCTCGTCGGGGTCGACGGGACGGCCGCCGATCAGTTCGGCGGCGCGCAGGTGGCGCTGCGGGTTCGAGGGGTAGGTGAAGCGGAACGCCGCCATCGCCGTGGAGGCGACGGCCTGGCCGTGCGGCACCATGGGCATCGGGGGGTAGCCCTCGGCATGGTAGTTCTCGACGGCGCCGGCGATCGGGTAGGCGTTGGCGTGCGGGATGTGTGTTCCGGCGTTGCCGAATCCCATGCCGGTGACGGCGGAGGCGTAGGCCATGCCGTAGCGGGCGCTGAGGTCGTTGCCGTTCATCACCGCCCTGCGCAGGTGGGTGCCGACCAGTTCCATGGCCTTCTCGCACCACACGTCGCTGACGGGGTTGGCCCCGCAGAAGGCGGCGCGTGCCTTGGCGTTGGGGAAGGCGGGCCGGGCGTCGAAGGAGAGCGCCGTGTAGCTCTCTGCGGCGTGGGTGAGGACGTCCATGCCGCTGGCCGCGGTGACGGCGGGGGGCACGGACAGTGTGGTGAGCGGGTCGACGACGGCGAGCGCGGGCCGCAGCCGCGGGTGGCTGACGCCGGCCTTGAGCCGCAGGTTCAGCAGGTCGACGACGCAGATGGTGGTCGCCTCGGAGCCGGTGCCCGCCGTCGTCGGTACGGCTATCAGCGGCCGGACCGGCTGCTCGGGCACCTTGCCGCCGCCGATGGGCGGGGCGATGTAGTCCATGAGGGTGCCCGGCTGGGTGGTGAGCAGGTTGACGGCCTTGGCCGTGTCCATGGCCGAGCCGCCGCCGACGGCGATGAAGCCGTCCCAGGGGCCTGAGCGGGCGAAGGAGACGGCTTCCTCGATGCTGGCGTCGGTCGGCTCGACGGCCACGCCGTCGAAGACGTCGACGTCCAGCCCGGCCGTCTTCACGGCGTGGGCGACCCGGTCGGGTACGCCGCTCGCCGCGACTCCGGGGTCGGTGATGACCAGGGCGTGCCGGACGCCGAGGGCCTGGAGGTCCTCGCCGATCTCGGCGAGGGCGCCGAGGCCGAACTTCAGGGGCGGGGCCGCCCAGGTGAAGACGGACTCGGTCGGGTGGTCGAAGGACGGCACGGGGTCTCCTCGTTGTCGGGGGAGTGCGGGCGGCCGATGGCCGTGCTCCGTTGCGGCGGTGCGGCCGGTGGGCTGGAGGCCGGACCGGGACCGCAGGAGCAAGATCTTTGGAAGGGCATCCACAATGTGGAGTGAGTGGCACGCTAGAGGTGCCCCGACAGAGGGTCAAGGGTCTTGCGGCACACGGATCACACCGCCGGTAGGCTGCACGGGGCACGGGCCCGAAGCGCCACAGGGTGAGAGGACGGAGGCCGGCTGCAGTGGGAGACACCTCGGAGCGGCACGGACGAGGGATGTCCGAGAGCCCGGCCGGAACGCAGGCCGTCGGCCGGGCCCTTGCCGTACTCCGGCTGTTCATCGAAGCCGAGGGCGACGTTCAGATCACCGAGATCACCCAGCGTCTCGGCCTCACGCCGGGAACCGCGCACCGCGTCGTCGGCGCCCTGGCGGCCGAAGGCTTCCTCGTCCGCAACCCCGCGACGGACGGCTACTACCTCGGCAGCACCGCCATCCTGCTCGGCCAGGCCGCCCAGCGGACTTTGGGCGCCGACCGGGCCATGCCTCTGCTCAAGCAGCTCAACGCGGAGACGAACGAGTCGGTCAACCTCGTCGTGCGGGACGGTGACGAGTCGGTGGTGGTGATGCGGGTCCAGTCGACGCTGCCCCTCCGCTTCGAACAGCACCCGGGTGCCCGCTTCCCGCTGTACTCCACGGCGTCCGGCAAGGCGATGATGAGCCGCGCCCAGGACACCGAGGAGTACGTCCGCTCGCTCCCCGCACGCCTGCCCGCGGTCACCCCGCACACCGTCGCCACTCCCCGGCGGCTGTCCGGCGAGTTGGAACGCACGCGCGCACGCGGCTACAGCATCGACAACGAGGAGAACGTCGAGGGCGTGCGCTGCATCGGCGCACCGGTGCTGGACGCGCACGGCCACGCCCACGCGGCCGTGGTCGTCCAGGTGCCGTCCGTCCGGCTGCCCGACGCGCGCATCGAGAAGCTCGCGCCGCGGCTGATCGAGGTGGCCGACCAGGTGGCCCAGGTCGTCCCTTCCGACCGCACGATGCGATCGGCGCACCGCCGCACCGAGCCGGGCCGATGAGCCGGGGCGGGGGTGCGCCCCCGCCCCGGCTCATCGGCCCGGTGTTCGTTTGCCCCGTCGGTCAGTTCCGCTCTCGTCGCCGCCGCAGCGCGTACGCGCCGAGGACCACCACCAGGGTCAGTGTGCTGGCGACGAAGTCCATGCGGGTCTCGGGAAGAAAGGCCATCGCGAGGATCACCACGGACATCGCGGCGACCGTGAACCAGCTCAGATACGGGTAACCCCACATCTTCAGCGTCAGCGCACCCGGATCCTCGCGCTCCAACTGCCGCCGCAGCCGGACCTGGGAGAGAGCGACGAGCAGGTAGACGAAGAGCGCGACGGCACCGTAGGAGTGGACGATGAACGAGAAGACGGTGTCGGGGGAGACGTAGGCGAAGACCACCGAGACGTAGCCGAGCACGGTGGCCAGCAGAATCGCGCGGCGCGGTACCCCGTTGCCGCTGAGCCGGGTGAGGCCGCGCGGTGCGTCGCCGTTGCGGGTCAGCGCGAAGACGATGCGGGACGCGCTGTAGAGGCCCGCGTTGAGCGCCGACAGGACGGCGACGAGGATGATCAGGCGCATCACGTCGGCGGCGGCCGGTATCCCGATCTGCTGGAGCGCGGCCACGTAAGGACCGTCGCCGATGCTCTTGGAGTTCCACGGCACGATCGCCACGATCAGGAAGATCGAACCGACGTAGAAGAGCAGCACACGCAGCACCACCGAGTGCGTGGCCCGGGCGACCGCTCGGCGCGGTTCTTTGGACTCGGCGGCGGCCAGCGCCGCGATCTCCGCGCCGGTGAAGAAGCCGACGGCCGGGATCACGGAGGTCAGGGCAGGTCCGAAGCCCTTGGGTGCGAAGCCGCCGTGATCGGTCAGGTTCCCCACATCGGCGTGGGCGCCGGGCCACAGGCCGACGACGAACGCCAGGCCCACGACGAGGAAGACGACGATCGCGGCGATCTTCAGCGAGGCGAACCAGTACTCGAACTCGCCGAAGGACTTCACCGAGAAGAGGTTGACCACCGTCAGCAGCACCATCAGACACAGGCTGATGACCCACAGGTCGATGCCTGGCAGCCAGGCGTGGACGATCGTGGCTCCGGTGACGGCCTCCAGAGCGACGACGTTGACCCAGAAGTACCAGTAGAGCCAGCCGATGGTGAAGCCGCCCCACGGGCCGAGGGCCAGCCGCGCGTACGCGTAGAAGGACCCCACCGCCGGGCGGGCCACCGCCATCTCGCCGAGCATCCGCATCACGAGAACGGCGAGCCCGCCCGCCAGCAGGAACGAGACGATGGAGACGGGTCCCGTCTCGCCGATGACGACACCGCTGCCGACGAACAGTCCGGCTCCGATCACGCCACCCAGCGCGATCAGTGTCATGTGGCGCTGCTTGAGCCCGTTGTGCAGTCCCGCGTTCGGCTCCGCGGCGTCGGGCTCCCCACAAGCCCCGGATCCGGCGGGTTCCTGGGACTCGGCGGGTGCCTGGCTCCCGCCGAGTACCCCGGCTCCGCCGGGGGGTTCGTGCCCCCCGGATGCCGGTCCGGGCACACGCGGAGGGTCCGGTGTGGTTTCGGCCGTTCCGTCCTGTCGCACAGGGTGCCCCTCTCAGCCGTGGACGCTGCGCGCCACGTCGTCCACCATCACCGCGATGCCGGCGAGGAGTTCGCCGAGCACCTCGCGGTCGGCCACCAGGGGCGGCGAGACCATCAGCATCGTGGCGCCCCGGTCGTCGGGCCGCAGCACCACTCCGGTCTTGCGGAACGCGGCGGGCAGCACCTCGCGCAGCACCCGCGCCGACTGCTCCTCGCTCAGCTCGGCGCCCGCGTCACGGTCGGCGGTGAACTCGACCGCGTAGAAGAATCCCATGCCGCGGACGTCCTTGACGACGCGGTGCTGCTGCTTGATCTCCTCCAGGCCGGCACGGAGCTCGGGGCCGAGGGTGCGGACGTTGTCGAGCACGTGCTCGTCGCGCATCGCGGTGATGTTGGCGACCGCGACGGCGGTCGACACCGGGTGCCCGCCCCACGTCGCGCCGTGGGTGAACGTGCCGCCGAGCGGCGAGTCGTAGAGCGCCCGTACCAGCGGCTCGCGAGCGATCATCCCGCCGAGTGGCGCGTAGCCCGAGGTCGCGCCCTTGGCGAAGGTGATCATGTCGGGGACGGTCCCGAACGCCCCGCTGCCGAACCAGTGGCCCAGCCTGCCGAACGAGCAGATGACCTCGTCCGCGACGAGCAGCACCCCGTGCCGGTCGCAGATCCTGCGCAGCTCCTGCCAGTAGCCGTCGGGCGGCACCAGCGCGCCGCGTCCGTTCTGCACCGGCTCGGCGAAGACGGCGGCGACCGTCTCGGGGCCCTCCTCGACGATGGCCCGCTCGATGGCGCGGACGCACTCCAACGCGTCGGCGGGCCCCTGGTCCCCGGTGAAGCCGAGAGTGTTGGGGACGTGCCGCACCCCCTCCAGCAGCGGCATGAACGGTTCACGGATCTTCGGCAGCCCGGTCACGGACAGGGCCCCCAGCGTCACGCCGTGGTAGGCCATGCTGCGGCTGATGATCTTCGTACGCTCGGGCCGGCCCTGGCTCCTGTGGTACTGCCGCGCGAACTTGATGGCCGTCTCGACGGCCTCGGAGCCCGAGTTGACGAACCACGTCACGTCCAGGTCGCCGGGTGCCAGCTCGGCGATGAGACTCGCGGCCTCCACGGACGGCGGATGTGCGGCGCCCCAGTTGGTCGAGTACGCCATCGTCTCCATCTGCTGTGCCGCGGCCGAGACGATGTCGGAGCGGCTGTGGCCCATGTTCACGCAGAACAGGCCGGCCAGCCCGTCGAGGAACCGGCGCCCCTGCTCGTCATAGAGGTGGCAGCCCTCGCTGCGGACGAAGACGGGCAGTTCCTCGTTCTGCCAGACGTCCCGTCGGGTGAAGTGCTGGCCCAGGTGCGCCTGCGCTTTGGCGCGGAGGCCGGAGTCGGTGCCTGTGGTGGTCACGGTCACGGTGAGCTCCTCTCGAAGGTGTGGTGGTGTGCGGTCAGTGCAGGAGGGAGGCGGCGTCGGTGTGCTCCAGCCCGTGCGCCTCGGCGACGGGCCGGTAGGTCACTCGGCCGTCCAGGACGTTGACGCCCCGCAGCACGGCGGGGTCGGCCTGGGCGGCGCGGGCCAGACCGTTCCCGGCGATGGACATGACGTAGGGCAGCGTGACGTTCGTCAGCGCGTAGGTGGAGGTGTTCGGCACGGCACCCGGCATGTTGGCCACGCAGTAGAAGAGCGAGTCGTGCACCGGGTAGACGGGATCGGTGTGCGTCGTGGGGTGGGAGTCCTGGAAACACCCGCCCTGGTCCACCGCGATGTCCACCAGCACCGAGCCCGGGCGCATGCCCGAAACCATCTGGTTGGTGACCAGCTTGGGCGCCCGCGCGCCCGGTACGAGCACCGCTCCGATCACCATGTCGGCGTCGGCGACGGCGGCTTCGAGTTCGTACGAGTTGGACGCGACCGTGGTGATCCGGCCCTGGTACATCCGGTCGGCGGCGCGCAGCTTGTCGACGTTCAGGTCGAGCAGCGTGACGTCGGCCCACATGCCGGTGGCCACGGCGACCGCGTTCATCCCCGAGACGCCCGCGCCGATGACGGTGACCTTCGCGGGCCGGGTGCCGGAGACGCCGCCCATCAGGACACCGCGTCCGCCGGCGGCCCGCATCAGGTGGTACGCACCGACCTGGGGCGCGAGCCGCCCGGCCACCTCCGACATCGGGAAGAGCAGCGGCAGCGAGCCGTCGGCCGGCTGCACCGTCTCGTAGGCGACACCGGTGATGCCCGAGGCGAGCATCGCCTCCGTGCACTCCAAAGAGGCGGCGAGGTGGAGGTAGGTGAAGAGGGTCTGGCCCGCCCGCATCCGCGGGTACTCCTCGGCCACCGGCTCCTTCACCTTGAGCACCAGCTCGGCCTCGCCCCACACCTCGTCGGCCGAGCGCAGCACGGTGGCGCCCGCGGCCTTGTAGTCGGTGTCGGCGATGGACGATCCGGCGCCCGCCTCCTCCTCGACGTACACGGTGTGGCCCGCACGGGTCAGTTCGTGGACGCCCGAGGGGGTGATGGCAACGCGGTACTCGTGGTTCTTGACCTCTTTGGGGATGCCGATCCGCATAACGAACTCCCATCTGCGCAGCTCTGTCCAGCGGCTGCGATGGGGTTTAGATTGCGAGCCCAACTGGTCCGGCGAAAAGTGCCAGGACCGGCGACTCTGATGGGACCAGACGGCGGGAGGCAGCATGCCACGCACGGTGATCGAGGTGGACCGGGAGTCGGGCGAGCCCCTCTACCGGCAGCTCCGCAAGGCGATCGAGCACGGCATAGGGTCCGGCCTGGTGGATGCGGAGGGCCAACTGCCCTCATCCCGGGAACTCGCCCGTGAGCTGGGACTTTCCCGGAACACGGTGAACGCCGCCTACCAGGAGTTGGTCGCCGAGGGCTTCGTCGAGAGCCGCGCCCGCCAGGGCCTGTTCGTCAACCGCGAGATGCGCCCGTACTGTGCTGTGGAACCCGCTGCCGTCGTCCGGCCCTACGACTGGTCGGCACGGCTGGGCAACCTTCCCAGCCGTGCCGACCCGCTGCATGCGCCCGTACTGTGCTSGCCGACCCGCTGCCGCACATCGAGAAGCAGACCGACTGGGTCGGCTACCCTTACCCCTTCCTGGCCGGGCAGGTGGACTTCCGGGCTTTCCCCGCGCGCGCCTGGGCACGGGCGCTGAACGACGCCCTATACCACCCGCACGCCCAGTTCAGCCTCCAGGACAGCATCGCCGCCGACGATCCGCTGCTGGTGGAGACGTTGTGCACCCGGCTGCTGCCCGCCAGGGGCGTGCGCGCCGAGCCCGACGAGGTACTGGTCACCGTCGGCTCCCAGCAAGGCCTCGATCTGCTGAGCCGTGCCCTGCTGGGCCGCGGCTCGGTGGTGGCGGTCGAGGACCCCGGCTACCTGGACGCCCGGCACATCTTCGCGCGCTCCGGCGCCGAGCTGCGCCCCCTGCCCGTCAACGCCTCCGGCCTCCAGCCACCCGCCACACTCGCCGGTGTCGACCTGCTGCACGTCACCCCGAGCCACCACCATCCCACCAACGTGACACTCAGCATCGGCCGTCGTCGCGAACTGCTCGCGCTCGCCCGTGAGTCGGGCACCGCGATCGTGGAGGACGACTACGACAGCGAGTTCCGCTACCAGGGCAGGCCCACACCGGCGCTCAAGGGCCTGGACGAGACAGGGCAGGTCGTCTACCTGGGGACCTTCTCGAAGTTCCTCGCGCCCGGGCTGCGGCTCGGCTACCTGGTCGCCTCGCGTGAACTCGTACGGGAACTGCGCGACATCCGGCGCTACTCGGTGCGGCACCCGTCAGGGCACACCCAGCGTGCCCTGGCGCTGTTCATCCGCTCCGGTGAGTACCACAGGGCCGTGCGGCGCTACCGCGCCCGGCTGCTGCGCAAGTGGGAGGCGGCCTGCACGGCCGTCAACACGCACCTGCCATGGCGCTCCTCGCCGCCGCCCGGCGGCGTCAGCCTCTGGATGACGGGCCCTCCCACGCTCGACGGGCGGCGTCTGGCGCAGCTGGCCCAGCGGCGCGGGGTGCTGATCGAACCCGGCGACCTCTACTTCCTGGGGGACGACCCGCCCCGCAACCACTTCCGCATCGGCCTGGCCGCGCCCCAGCTGGCCGCGATCGACCCGGGGATCGCGATCCTGGGCGAGTTGGTGGAGGCGGCGACGGGGCACGGATGAGGCCGCGGCTCGTGCCCGTCGGCGCGCCCGCTCGCGGACGTGCCGGCGAACGGGCGCGCCGAGGGGCACGAGCGCGCCGAGCACGACGGGCGCCACCGCGTCGGTCAGGTCGGCGTCATCACGGACGGCAGGCCGCGGGAAGCAGCCGCGCGGCGAGCGCCATCGGGGCGGCCGGATCCAGTACCGAGGTGCGGGACAGATACGGGCTCAGGTCGCCGCCCACCGTCAGCCCGTGCAGCTCCACCGTGTTCTCGGCCTCGATCCGTGCGGCAACCGACGCCAGATGGGCGTCCAGCAGGTGCGTCTGGTTCGCCTGGGCCGTGGCGCCGTCCATCGGCCCGCCGTCCGAGACCAGGAACAGCAGCCGGCGCCCTTCCGGACGCCGCGCGGCACGGCCCGCGGCCCACTCCAGCGCCTCACCGTCCAAGCCCTCGCGGTACAGGTCCGGCTTGAGCAGCGCCGCGAGGGCGGCCCTGGCGCGGCGGTAGGGCACCTCGGCGTCCTTGACGACAAGGTGCAGCCGCTCGTTGAGCCTCCCCGGGTGCGCGGGGCGGCCCGCACGCAGCCAGTCGCGGTGGGCGCGGCCACCGTGCCACGCGGACGTGGTGAAACCCAGGATCTCACTCGGCACCCCCGCGAGATCGAGGGCCCGTGCCCACACGTCGAGGAGCGCTGCGAGCTGTTCCCTGTGCTGCTTCATCGAACCCGAGCAGTCCAGCAGGAACGTCACCACCGCGTCCGGTCGGGGCTCGGCCCGCCGGGTGCGAAAGACGCGCCGTTCACCGGGGGAGACGACCAGCCGCGCCAGCGCCCGCCCGTCGACCAGGCCTTCCTCCTGGCCGCCCGCCCAGTCACCGGGCCCGGGCACGGCCAGCCGTGCACGCAGTTGCCTCGCCAGCCGCGCCGCGTGCGGACGCGCCTCCTCGACTCGCTGGTCCAGCCTGGTGCGGAACGCGCGGACGAGCGCGGGCCTCAGGAGGGTGTGGGCCGCGCGCTCCCGGTCGTAGGCGGTGGTGAAGACCCGATATTCCGTGCCACTGTCCGCGCTGCCCGCGGTGCCGGCGCCTCCTGCCGCCACACCGCCGTCCTCCGCACCCTCCTCCAACAGCAGCGAGAAGCGCGGCTCCTCCCTGCCGCGGGGCCGGTCCCGCCCCTTGCCGCCCGCTTCGTCCTCGTTCAGCATCGCGGTGACGACGCGGGCCACGGCCGCGGCGTGCGGCGCGTACGCGGCCTGGTCGGCGCGGTGCCGCCGCAGCGCGGCGAGGTGAGGGCCGAGCCGGGCACCGAGCGCCGCCCGTGTCGCCTCGATCAGGTCCTCGGTCTCCGAGAGCACCGGCACCCCCAGCACCCGGGAGCGGCAGACCTCCAGTGTCGTGTGGAGCAGCAGGCCGCGTGCGGTCGCTGTCAGCCCTGAATGGTGGAAGGCGCGGGCCCACTCGGTGTGGCGACGGCGCAGATTGCGCACCATGCCGGGAAACCGGGCCGGGACGAGGGACTCGACGCGGTACTGCTCCAGCGTCTCGAACAGCAGACGCTCCACCGGATGCCCGGGGCGCATCCTCGCGTGCAACGCGGCATCGGACCGGAGCAGCCTCAGGGCCAGTCCGTCCGCCACGCCGCGCAGCGCCGCATGGCCGTCCGCGGGGGAGGGGCGCAGATGCGCGGCGTGCGCGGGGACGGGGGTGCGGCCGTCGTGCAGCCGGTGGCCGCGGAACGTCAGCTGCGGTGTGCCGCTCAGGGCCCGTACGGCCGCCGCGCACAGCTCCTCGGCGGTGGGCTCGGTGATGTCCTCGGAGGCGGGCCGCGGCCCGGACTCGGCGGCAGATGCGGTCACGCCGGCTCCAGCTCGCGGTCGAAGCAGCGCTGGTAGAACTCGGCGACGAGGGGGCGTTCGTCCTCGTCGCACTTGTTGAGGAACGAGAGCCGGAACGCGAGCGCCACGTCGTCGAACAGCTCCGTGTTCTCCGCCCAGCTGATGACGGTGCGGGGCGACATCAGGGTCGACAGATCGCCCGTGCGGAAGCCGGAGCGCGTCAGCCCCGCGACCGCGACCATCGCCTCCACGAGCGCCGGGCGCCCGAGCCCGGGGACGCGGGCCCGCACGATGGCCGCCTCCTCGTGCGGGGGCAGGTGGTCGAGCGCGGCGACGATGTTCCAGCGGTCCAGCTGCGCGTGGTTGAGCCGCTGCGCACCCCGGTAGAGGCCGTACGGGTCGCCGAGGCCCACCGTGTTGGCGGTGGCGAAGAGCCGGAAGGACGGGTGCGGCTCCAGCACCCGGTTCTGGTCGAGGAGCGTGAACTTGCCGTCGCGCTCCAGCAGCCGCTGGATCACGAACATCACCTCAGGCCGCCCCGCGTCGTACTCGTCCAGGACGAGAGCGACCGGCCGCTGCAGCGCCCAGGGGACGACCCCCTCCTGGAACGCGGTGACCTGCTTGCCGTCCCGCAGCGTGACCGTGTCCTTGCCCACCAGGTCGAGGCGGCTGAGATGCCCGTCCAGATTCACGCGGACGCACGGCCAGTTGAGGCGCGCCGCGACCTGCTCGACGTGGGTGGACTTCCCCGTGCCGTGCGGGCCCTGGAGCAGTACGCGGCGGTTGTGCGTGAAGCCCGCGAGGAGCGCGCGGGTGACGTCCGGGTCGAAGCGGTAGGCGTCGTCGCGCTCCGGCACGTGTGCGGAGGGCTCGCTGAACGCGGGGACCTTGAGGTCGGCCGGGAGACCGAAGACCTCCCGCGCGCTCACCCGGGTGTCGGGGCCCGTCGCCTCGTGTGCTCGTATCGCCTCCGGCGCCATCTCGTTCATTCCTGTCCTCCTTCGTGTTCGACGCGGGCGATGGCCTCGGCCGCGCGTTGCAGCGCGGGCAGCAGGTGCAGCGCCTTGTCGGCGGTGAGCCGCATGACCGGTGCCTGGACGGCGACGCACTGGTTGGAGCGGCCGGCCGGGGAGGGGACCAGCACGGCCACGCAGACGAGACCGGGCAGGAACTCCTCGTCGTCCACCGCGAAACCGTCCCGCCGCACGCGGGCGAACTCCTCCTCCAGCGGCCCCGGCTCGGTCACGGTGTGGGGCGTGTACTGCTTCAGCGGCGCGTGCGAGAGGAGCTTCGCGCGCTGGCCGGGGCTCATCTGGGAGAGGATCATCTTGCCGCTCGCCGAGCAGTGCGCCGGGACGCGCGAGCCGGGGCGCAGATAGAAGCGCAGCGGCTCGGGGGTCTCGACGCGGTCGAGATAGACGACCTCGTTGCCGGAGAGCGCGGTGACGTTGCAGCTCTCCCCGATCTCCTCCACCAGGTGGCGCAGCACCGCATGTCTGGCGCCGTGGTGCGTGGCGTTGAGCAGCAGGTTCTCGGCCAGTCTGCGCAGCCGTGCGCCCGTGCCGTAGTGCCGTCCGTCGCTCTGCCGTATCAGGAGGCCCGCACCTTCCAGCTGCTGCAGCATGCGGTGCAGCGTCGGCTTCGGCATCCCCGTTTCGTCCACGAGGTCCTGGAGGGTGACGAGCCGGTCCTTGGCGGCTATCAGCTCCAGCAGCGCGAACAGCCGGATGGTGGGCGTTTCGCCGTTGAGTGTGTCCATGTGTGTGCGCCTCCGGGCGGGTTCTGCGACGGCTCCCGTGGTCGACCATCGGTTCCGGAAAACAAGCTAGCAGGTACCGATTTACGGAACACATGGTTGACGAGGCCGTCGGCGGCTCCCTATCGTCCAGTGCGATCCCGGATTCAGGAACACAACGTACCGATTTCTCGACTGCTGCGGCGAGTTGCCGCGTTCTCCCTCCGGGGCCCGCCCCCGCCCCGCCAACGGACCGGACCGCTGAGCGGACCGCCGGACCGCTGACGCGTGCCGCACTTGAAGTGAAGGAGCTGGACCATGAGCGAGCAACAGAAGATGACCCCCTCCGAAGCCTTCGTCGAGACACTGGCCGCCAACGGCGTGACCGACATCTTCGGCATCATGGGCTCGGCTTTCATGGACGCGATGGACATCTTCGCGCCCGCCGGCATACGTCTCGTGCCCGTCGTCCACGAGCAGGGCGCCGCGCACATGGCCGACGGATACGCCCGCGTCAGCGGTCGGCACGGTGTCGTCATCGGCCAGAACGGCCCCGGCATCAGCAACTGCGTCACCGCCGTGGCCGCCGCCTACTGGGCGCACAGCCCCGTCGTGATGATCACGCCGGAAGCAGGCACCATGGGCATGGGCCTGGGCGGCTTCCAGGAGGCCAACCAACTCCCCATGTTCCAGGAGTTCACCAAGTACCAGGCCCACGTCAACAACCCCCGGCGCATGGCCGAGTTCACCGCACGCGCCTTCGACCGCGCCATGTCCGAGATCGGCCCCACCCAGCTCAACATCCCCCGCGACCACTTCTACGGCGAGATCGAGACCGAGATCCCCGAGCCGATGCGCGTCGACCGGGGGGCGGGCGGTGAACGCAGCCTGAACGAGGCCGCCGAACTCCTGGCCACCGCCGAGTTCCCCGTCATCATCTCCGGCGGCGGAGTCGTCATGGCCGACGGCGTCGAGCAGTGCAAGGCCCTCGCCGAGCGGCTGGGCGCCCCCGTCGTCAACAGCTACCAGCACAACGACTCCTTCCCGGCGAGCCACCCCCAGTGGTGCGGCCCGCTCGGCTACCAGGGCTCCAAGGCCGCGATGAAGCTCATCTCCCGGGCCGACGTCGTGGTGGCCCTCGGCACCCGGCTCGGCCCCTTCGGCACCCTGCCGCAGCACGGCATGGACTACTGGCCCAAGAACGCGAAGATCATCCAGATCGACGCCGACCACACGATGCTCGGCCTGGTCAAGAAGATCACCGTGGGCATCTGCGGCGACGCCGCCGACGCCGCCGAGGCCCTGACGCGGCGCCTGGAGGGCAAGACCCTCGCCTGCGACGCCACCCGTGAGCGCCGCGCGGCCGAGACCGCGCAGGAGAAGGAGGCCTGGGAGACCGAGCTGAGCGAGTGGACCCACGAACGCGACCCCTACAGCCTCGACATGATCGCCGAACAGGACGCGGAGGAGGGCAACTGGCTGCACCCCAGGCAGGTGCTCCGCGAACTGGAGAAGGCCATGCCCGAGCGGGTCATGGTCTCCACGGACATCGGCAACATCAACTCGGTCGCCCACAGCTACCTGCGGTTCGAGGAGCCCCGCAGCTTCTTCGCACCGATGAGCTTCGGCAACTGCGGCTACGCGCTGCCCACCATCATCGGCGCCAAGGCAGCGGCCATGGACCGGCCCGCCATCGCCTACGCCGGTGACGGCGCCTGGGGCATGAGCATGGGCGAGATCATGACGGCCGTCCGCCACGACATCCCCGTCACCGCCGTCGTCTTCCACAACCGCCAGTGGGGCGCGGAGAAGAAGAACCAGGTCGACTTCTACGACCGGCGCTTCGTCGCCGGCGAGCTGGAGAGCGAGAGCTTCGCGGGCATCGGCCAGGCCATGGGCGCCGACGGCATCGTCGTCGACAACCTGGAAGACGTCGGCCCCGCGCTGCGGCGCGCCGTGGACCGGCAGATGAACGAGGGCAGGACGACCGTCGTCGAGATCATGTGCACCCGGGAGCTGGGCGACCCCTTCCGCCGCGACGCGCTGCAAAAGCCCGTCCGCTTCCTGGAGAAGTACCAGGACTACGTGTAGGAGCCGGTCCGTATCGGACCACGTGCGGAAGCCGGCACGTATCCGGCCGGCCGGGGCCCGAGGCAACCGGCCGGTGCCCGCCCGTCCCGCCGGGGACGGGCGGGCAGCGCCGGGGCGGGGAGGGCACCACCCCTCACCGGGCCCTGCCCGCCCCGGCGCTGCC
>NZ_JASKYT010000239.1:0-10989 GCF_041028275.1 Streptomyces sp. PU-14G | reverse complement strand
CCCCCCGGCAGGGGAGGGGAGGGAAGGACCGRGGGGGCGCCCCCCAGTCCCTCAGCACCTCAGCCCCTCAGTCCAGCGCCTGGGGCAGGTCCGGCCGCTCAGTCCAGCGCTTGGGTCAGGTCGGCCAGCAGGTCGTCCGCCGATTCGATGCCGACCGACAGCCGCACGAGGTCGGCGGGCACCTCCAGGGCCGAGCCCGCTACGGAGGCGTGCGTCATCCGGCCGGGGTGCTCGATCAGGGACTCGACACCGCCGAGGGACTCGCCCAGCGTGAACAGGCCGGCCCGGTCGCACACCCGCACGGCCGCCTCCTCGCCGCCCGCCACGCGGAAGGACACCATGCCGCCGAAGCCCCGCATCTGCTTCGCGGCGATCTCGTGCCCCGGGTGCGAGGGCAGCCCCGGGTAGAAGACCTCGGTCACCTTCGGATGCGCCGCCAGGAACCGCACGAGGCGGGCCGCGTTCTCCCCGTGCCGGTCCATGCGCACCCCCAGCGTCTTGATGCCGCGCAGCACCAGCCAGGAGTCGAACGGTCCGGCGATCGCGCCCATCGCGTTATGGTGGAAGGCCAGTTCGTCACCGAGCGCAGGGTCGGTGACGACCAGGGCGCCGCCGACCACGTCGGAGTGCCCGCCCATGTACTTGGTCGTCGAGTGGACGACGACGTCGGCGCCGAGCGCGAGGGGCTGCTGCAGATAGGGGCTGGCGAACGTGTTGTCCACCACCAGCCGCGCGCCCGCCGCCCCGGCCACGTCCGCGACGGCCGCGATGTCGGTGATGCCCAGCAGCGGGTTGGAGGGGGTCTCGACCCAGACGGCCTTGGTGCGCTCGCGCAGCGCGGCCCGTACGGCGGCCGGGTCGGAGGAGTCGGCCACCGACCACTGGACGCCCCACCGCTCGGCGACCCGTGCGAACAGCCGGAAGGTGCCGCCGTACGCGTCGTTCGGAATCACCACGTGGTCACCGGGGGTGAGCAGGGTGCGCAGCAGGCAGTCCTCGGCGGCGAGCCCGGAGGCGAAGGCCAGGCCGCGCCTGCCGCCCTCCAACGCGGCGAGGTTCTCCTCCAGCGCGGTGCGGGTGGGGTTGGCGGAGCGGCTGTACTCGTAGCCGCCGCGCAGCCCGCCGACCCCGTCCTGCTTGTAGGTGGAGACCTGGTGGATGGGCGGGACGACGGCTCCCGTGGCCGGGTCGGCGGCCTGGCCCGCGTGGATGGCGAGGGTCTCGAAGCCGTGCGGAGGGGGCGCCGAGGTCGTCCGGTCCCCGCCGCTGGTGCGGTTGTCACGCTGCTCACTCATGGGGGCGAGACTAGTGGGCCGTACGGTGGAGTGGGGGCGCGCTCACAAGAGCTCACCCCTCAGCACCGCTCAGCACCACTCAGCCTGCCGCCGACCCGCCGCCGCCTCGTCACACCGTGGAGACCCGCCGCCATGGAAGCCCTGTTCCTGCTGATCGCACTCGCCGCCCTCTTCGGTGTGGTGGCCTATCCGGCGATGCGCCGCCGACGGCTGCGGCAGGAGGGCCGGCAGGGGCTCGTCCAGGCTCTCGACCCGGGCGCCGGGTACGGCTTCGTCCCCGCCGAGCAGTTGGACGTACGGCTGCCGGGCCCCGACAGGGAACTCGTCGAGGCGCTGGAGGAGGCCCAGCGCACGCAGGACTGGGAGCCGGTGGCGCGGATGCTGGCACTGACGGGCGACGAGTACGAACTGCGCTGGCAGCGGGTGCAGTCCCTCGCGGGCGCGGCGGCCATGGAGCTTGCCCGTGCGCGGCAGCACGCGCGGGACGCGGGTACGGACGGCCCTGCCGACGTGGTCTCCTTCAGCAAGGAGCGCGCCGCCGTGCAGCAGGACGCCAGGTGGCTGCGGCAGTGGCGCGCACAGCAGCCGCACGACCACGGCGGGGCACAGGTGTACGCGCAGTTCCTGGTCTTCCAGGCGCTGGCCGAGCCGGGGTCGGCCGACCACCGCATCATCCTGGAGGAGGCGCGCAACGTCGCACGGGAAGCGGCGAAGCTCGCCCCCGCCGATCCCACGCCGCACCTCACCGAACTGCACATCGCCCGCAGGCTCAACTACCGTGAGGCCGACTTCGCGTCCCTGTGGGACAGCGTGCGCCGCCTGGCCCCCGACCACATGGGCGCCCACCTGGCGGCGCTGCCGTACTGGTCGGCGAAGTCGATGGGCTCCAAGGAGAAGGCCGACGGTTTCGCCCGCGCGGCGGCGGCCCAGGCCCCCGAGGGCTCCCTGCTCGCCGCCCTGCCGCTGTTCGCCGCCTACGACCATCTGCCCGAGGTGAACCTGGTCCGCGGCCTCTACCAGGGCGAGGAGATCGGCCACGCCATCGAGGCCGCCGAGTACGCCGTCGACCAGGTCGAGGACGACCACCCGGTGCGCCCCCACGTGCTGCACCTGCTCGTGTGGTTCCTCGTCCGCGCCGAGCGCTACGGCGAGGCCATGGAGGCCCTGGCCGCCGTCGACGGCCACGTGGGCGCCCTCCCGTGGGTCGACGAGGGCGACCCGGCCGCCGCCTACGCGGCCTACCGCGCGCTGGCGGTCGCCGGCTGGGAGTCCACCGGCGGCGCCCGGGCCTCCCAGTCCTGACCGCCTCGCTCTGGGACGGCTCCCAGGCCGGCGCTGACGGGAGCTGACGGGAACGGCACGGCAGCCCTGGTCACGCCCCCTGTCGTGCGGATCCCGAGCCGTCCGCGGTCGGCTGACGCTCTGGGCCACGATCAAACGCCACGGGCGGGCCTGGTCGACACCTCGCAACCCTCGAGCCCCGGCCCCTGCCCCAAGCCGTCGGCACCGCCAGACCACCTGATCCGAGCCGCCACAGTCCGCAGTCGACGAACCCTCGCTACTCTTCACCTTGACCATGCGGCGTAGGCGGCGGGTCGGGGAGGTGTTCATGGTGACGAAGCAACCCGGTGACGTGATCTGCGGGCGTTACCGGCTCGCCGCCGAGCTGGGGGCCGGGGGGTTCGGGCGGGTCTGGCGCGCCCACGACGAGACTCTGGGCGTCGATGTGGCGATCAAGGAACTGCGACTGGTGCCGGGCCTGTCGGAGGCCGACCAGGCGGACCGGTTCGCGCGTGCCGCGCGTGAGGCCCGCAACGCCGCCCGGTTGCGAAGGCACGAGGGCATCGTCACCATCCACGACGTGGCCATGGAGGACGGTCTCCCCTGGATCGTCATGGAGTTGGTCGAGGGCCGTTCGCTGGGCGAGCACATCGAGGAGAGCGGCCCGCTGTCCGTGGACAGGGCTGCCGACGTCGCCGTCTCGTTGCTGACGGCGATTGGCGCGGCCCACGACGACGGCGTCGTGCACCGCGACATCAAGCCGGGCAACGTCATGCTGACCGAGGGCGGGAAGACCCTGCTCACGGATTTCGGCATCGCGGTCCACGACACCGACACGGCGCTGACTGCCACCGGATTGCTCGTCGGCTCGGCGGAGTACACCGCTCCCGAGCGCCTGCGCGGCACGGAGGGGTTACCGGCCAGCGACCTGTTCTCCCTCGGCGTGACGCTCTACCGGGCCGTCGAAGGCGTCTCGCCCTTTCACCGTGCGACCCGCGACGCGACGCTGGCGGCGGTTCTGCTGGAGGAGGCCCCGCCGCCGCAACGAGCCGGGCGGCTCACGCAGCTCATCACCCGCCTGCTGGACAAGGACCCGGACTCCCGTCCGACGGTCGCCGAGGCGCTGGCCATCGCCCGCGGGGAGCAGCCCACCCGCGTCCGGGCCCGGCCGCAGGCCCCCGTACAGCCCGACACCAGGAGCCTCCCCGCGCCAAGATCTTCAACGGGCTGGGAGCACCGGGCAATTGCGGCCATCATGGCGCTGATCACCGCACTCGGCATCGCGGGCCTCCCGGACGCCGGCCCCACATGGGGGCGAGTCGAGCACTACATCCGGGTGGTCATCGCCGTGTTCGACGTCGGCGCCGGTGGGCTGCTGTGCGCGACCCTGGCCCGGTTCGTGCCCGCTGTCGCGGGCAGATTCGTCCTCCTCCTCGCACAGGTCGCCGGTTTCGGCTTCGGCTGCTTCGCAGCCGGTTTCGCCGTACACGGCGCCGCGAAGACGCTCCGGGACCAGGTGGGTGCGATCGCGTTGGAAAACGACGCCGCGACGGCCTCGCTGTCCGTGCTCACCGTCGCCCTGCTCCTCTCGGCAGCGCTGGCCTGGCAGGGCAGGAGACCGCGCAGTCGCGAGCCGCGCTGACGCGAAGCCGCTAGGGTCTTTCGCTCGGATCTTGCTGGGCTCGCGGGCCCCGGCCGACGCGGCCGGACGCCATCGGGCACGTCCGGCTTCCACCCCCCGCCACTGGTCGGCGCTGATCTGCGTATGCGTCCACGCGGGCGCCACCATTCCGGCGGTCATGGTGTACCTCCTGGGAGGAGCCTCGGCAGGTCGAGCACCGCTGAGCGAGCCTCGTGTCCGGTGGTGTCGGGGCGCCGGCACAGGAGAGCGTCAGGACGTTCGGTGCCGCCCGGCCCGGACTCGGCCAGGCGGTGCGGCGGGCGGTGCGCAGGGCGAGCGCGGCAGCGAGATCGCGCAGGGCCCGGTGGTGGGGTGGGCGCTGTGAGAGGCTGGAGCGATGAACAGGCTGGCTGGTGTGACCTCGCCTTATCTGCTTCAGCACGCGGACAATCCGGTCGACTGGTGGCCCTGGACGCCGGAGGCCTTCGAGGAGGCGCGGCGGCGCGATGTGCCCGTGCTGCTGTCGGTCGGGTACGCCGCGTGCCACTGGTGCCACGTGATGGCGCGCGAGAGTTTCGAGGACGAGGCGACGGCGCGGCTGATGAACGCCCACTTCGTCTCGGTGAAGGTGGACCGCGAGGAACGCCCGGACGTGGACGCCGTCTACATGGAGGCCGTGCAGGCGGCCACCGGGCAGGGCGGCTGGCCGATGACGGTGTTCCTGACGCCGGAGGCGGAGCCGTTCTACTTCGGCACCTACTTCCCGCCCGCTCCCCGCCACGGCATGCCCTCCTTCCCGCAGGTGCTGGAAGGGGTGCGCACCGCGTGGGAGGACCGGCGTGAGGAGGTCGCCGACGTCGCCTCCCGTATCAGCACCGACCTCGCGGGCCGCACCCTCAGCCTCGCCGCCGCCCGGGCGCCGGGCGCCGAGGAGATGGGGGCCGCGCTGCTCGGGCTGACCAAGGACTTCGACGCGAGCAGGGGAGGCTTCGGCGGGGCGCCGAAGTTCCCGCCGTCGATGGTGCTGGAGTTCCTGCTGCGGCACCACGCCCGTACCGGTTCCGAGGGTGCGCTCCAGATGGTCGAGGCCACCTGCGAGGCGATGGCCCGCGGTGGCCTCTACGACCAGCTCGGCGGCGGCTTCGCCCGCTACTCCGTCGACGCGGAGTGGGTCGTGCCGCACTTCGAGAAGATGCTCTACGACAACGCGCTGCTGTGCCGGGTCTACGCCCACCTGTGGCGCGCCACGGGGTCGGAACAGGCCCGCCGTGTCGCGCTGGAGACCGCCGACTTCCTCGTCCGGGAACTGGGCACTCCGCAGGGCGGGTTCGCGTCCGCGCTGGACGCCGACAGCGACGACGGGCAGGGCGGGCACGGCGAGGGCGCCTACTACGTGTGGACCCCCGCGCAACTCGCCGAGGTGCTCGGTGAGGAGGACGCCGCTGTGGCGGCGGCCCTCTTCCACGTCACCAAGGAGGGCACGTTCGAGGGCGGCGCCTCGGTGCTGCAACTGCGCGCGGGGGACGGGCCGCCCGCCGAGGCGGCGCGCGTGGAGTCCGTACGGCGCGCCCTGTTCGAGGCCCGCTCGGCGCGGCCCCGGCCCGCGCGCGACGACAAGGTCGTCAGCGCCTGGAACGGTCTGGCCGTCGCCGCGCTCGCCGAGACCGGCGCCTACTTCGAGCGCCCCGACCTGGTGGACGCGGCGCGTGCTGCCGCCCGGCTGCTCGCCGAGGTGCACACCGTCGACGAGGGGCGCCGCCTGGTCCGCACCTCGCGCGAGGGCGTACCCGGCGACAGCGCGGGTGTGCTGGAGGACCACGCGGACGTCGCCGAGGGCTACCTCGCGCTGTACGCGGTCACCGGCGAGACGGAGTGGCTCGGGCGTGCGGGCGGTCTGCTCGACACGGTGCTGGAGCGCTTCGCGGCGGACGACGGCACGCTGTACGACACCGCCGACGACGCCGAGCAGCTCATCCGGCGGCCCCAGGACCCCACGGACAACGCGGTGCCCTCCGGGTGGAACGCGGCGGCCGGCGCGCTGCTCACCTACGGGGCCTACACCGGCGAGCACCGCTACCGGGAGGCCGCCGAGCAGGCCCTCGGTGTCGTCCGTGAGCTCGCCTCCCGGGTGCCGCGGTTCCTGGGCTGGGGCCTCGCGGTGGGGGAGGCGCTGCTGGACGGGCCCCGGGAGGTCGCCGTGGTCGGCCAGTCGCCCGAGCTGCACCGTGCCGCGCTGCTGTCCACCGCGCCGGGCGCGGTGGTCGCCGCGGGCGCGGGCGACGCGTCCGGGGAGTCGTCCGTGCCTCTGCTGCGAGGGCGCGGCCTCGTCGACGGGCGTCCCGCCGCCTACGTGTGCCGCGGGTTCGTGTGCACGGCGCCGGTGACGGAGACGGAGGCCCTCGAAACCGCCCTGACGGAGTGACCCCGCCCCTTGCCTTCCCCCGGGCGGGGGAAGGCAAGGGGCCGGAATTCCGCTACAGCGTCAGGCCGCGTTCCAGGACGCCCAGCGCGCGGGTCACCAGGGCGCGCAGGTCCTCCAGGGTGCCTGCCGGTCCTGGGCCGGAGTCGACCCAGGAGTACATGGCCTCCATCAGAGCCCCCAGCATGGCGCCGGTGACGATCCGCAGTTCCAGGTCGTCCTCGGCGCGCCCGGTGCGCTCGGCGAGCGCCCTGCGCAGCAGCCACGCCGTGTCGGCGGAGTGCTCGCTGAGGCGGCCACGCAGGGCGGGGACCTCGCGGATGAGGCGCAGGCGCTGGAACGTCTCGGTGGCGTCGGCCTGGTAGACGCGGGCGAGGGAGGCGTACAGCGCCTCGCGCAGCGCGGCGACCGGCGGTTCCCCCGCGGGCCGCCCGCGCAGGGCGTCCTCGACGAGCGCGTCGTACTCGTCGGTCAGCACGATGTCTTCCTTGGTGGGGAAGTAGCGGAAGACGGTGCTGGGGGAGACCTCCGCCTCGTCGGCGATCTGGTCGACGGGTGTGGCGTCGTAGCCCTGTTCCTCGAAGAGGTGGTAGGCGGCCGTGCGGATGGCCTGGCGGGTCTGGATCTTCTTCCGCTCGCGCAGACCCGGTTTCGCTGGGGAGAGGTCCGCGCCGGCGGCGGTGTCGTCGGCGGATGCGGTGCGTGCGGGGGCCATGAACCTCATTGTCGGCCATGACCTGCGGGTGCGGCCATGAGCGGGCTGTCACCGGGGTGAGGGAAAACACGGGGCGAGGTGTGAAGGGCGCCCTTAGGCTGGCGTCATGCAGGTCATCCAGTCGACGAAGCTCGCCAATGTCTGTTACGAGATCCGGGGTCCTGTCCTGGAGGAGGCGCAGCGGCTGGAGGCGGCGGGGAACCAGATTCTCAAGCTCAACACCGGCAATCCGGCGGCGTTCGGGTTCGACTGCCCGCCGGAGATCCTCGAGGACATGCTCCGCAACGTGGGCACGGCGCACGGGTACGGCGACGCGAAGGGCCTGCTGGCCGCGCGCCGTGCGGTGATGCAGCACTACCAGAAGCAGGGCGTCGAGGTGTCCGTCGAGGACGTCTACCTGGGCAACGGCGTCTCCGAGTTGATCCAGATGGCGATGCAGGCGCTGCTGGACGACGGCGACGAGGTGCTCGTGCCGGCCCCCGACTATCCGCTGTGGACGGCGTCCGTCTCGCTGGCGGGCGGTACGGCCGTGCACTACCGCTGTGACGAGCAGTCGGAGTGGATGCCCGACCTGGCGGACGTGGAGAGCAAGATCACCGACCGCACCAAGGCGCTGGTGATCATCAATCCGAACAACCCGACGGGTGCGGTCTACGACGAGGAGATGCTGCGTTCCCTCACCGACATCGCGCGCCGCCACTCCCTCCTCGTGTGCTCCGACGAGATCTACGACAAGATCCTCTACGACGGAGCCACGCACACCCCGACCACCAAGATCGCGCCCGACCTGCTGACGCTGACGTTCAACGGCCTCTCGAAGTCCTACCGGGTGGCCGGCTACCGCAGCGGCTGGCTGGCGGTCTGCGGGCCCAAGACGCACGCCGACAGCTACATCGAGGGGCTGACGATCCTCGCCAACATGCGGCTGTGCGCCAACATGCCGGCCCAGCACGCGGTGGCCGCCGCGCTGGGCGGGCGGCAGTCGATCGAGGACCTGGTGCTGCCGGGCGGGCGGCTGCTGGAGCAGCGCGACGCGGCGTACGAGATGCTCACGCAGATCCCCGGGGTCACCTGCGTGCGGCCCAAGGGGGCGATCTACGCCTTCCCGCGCCTCGACCCGAAGGTGTACAAGATCAAGGACGACCGGCAGATGGTGATCGATCTGCTCCGGGAGGAGAAGATCATGATCGTCCACGGCACCGGGTTCAACTGGCCGGAGCCCGACCACTTCCGCATCGTCAACCTGCCGGCCGCCGACGAGCTGCGCGACGCGGTGACGCGCATCGGTCGCTTCCTGGACGGATACGGGCAGCCGTGAAGGCTGCGTGACCGTTCCGTCGATGAGTGACAACTTTAGACGGAGTCCAAGTTAGGATGGTTTCCTGAACGCACCAGGAGGCCATCCATGTACGAACCGATCCGCACCAAGTCGGTCCACACTCTGGCCGAGGACGCCCACGCCGAGCTGCCCCGGCGCACCCGCGAGGAGGAGCTCGACATCCGGCTGGCCGGACACCTGACGGCGCTGCTGACCGTGACCGACGAGCTGCGGGTGCTGGCGCCCTCCGCCGCGCTGGACACCGCGGCCCACGAGCTCGCCGCCCACGCGGCGCGGCTCCTGTCGGGACGCGCGCCCCTGCGCGCTGAGCCGACCGCCGCGCGGGACGACGCCACCCACGTGGCCTCGCTCCACGCGCGGGCGCACACCCTCGCGGGCACCGCCCTCGCGGTGGCCTCGTCGCGCGGCGACGAGGCCGTCACCGCTTTGATGACCGAACGCCTCGCCGCCCACACCGCCCCTCAGGCGGTGCCCGCGTAACGCGCTCCGCGCGCCTCGGTCAGCCCAGGCGCTGCACCAGGGCGCGGTACTCGTCCCAGAGGGCCTTGGGGGTGTGGTCACCGAACGTGTTGAGGTGTTCGGGGACGAGTGCCGCCTCGTCGCGCCAGACGTCCTTGTCGACGTCGAGGACGAAGTCCAGCTCGGCCGCGGACAGCCCGAGCCCCTCGGTGTCGAGGTCTTCCCGCCGCGGGACGATGCCGACGGGGGTCTCGACCCCCTCGGCCTCCCCGTTCAGCCGCTGGACGATCCACTTGAGCACGCGGGTGTTCTCGCCGAAACCGGGCCAGACGAAGGCGCCCTTCTCGTCCTTCTTGAACCAGTTGACGTAGTAGATCTTCGGCAGCTTCGCCGGGTCGGCCCCTTCGCCGACCTCCAGCCAGTGGGCGAAGTAGTCGCCCATGTTGTAGCCGCAGAAGGGCAGCATCGCGAACGGGTCGCGGCGCAGCTCGCCGACCTTCCCCTCCGCGGCGGCGGTCTTCTCGCTGGCCACGTTGGCGCCGAGGAAGACACCGTGCTGCCAGTCGAAGGACTCGGTCACCAGCGGTACGGCCGTCGCGCGCCGGCCGCCGAAGAGGATGGCGGAGATCGGCACGCCGCGCGGGTCCTCCCACTCGGGCGCGATGATCGGGCACTGCGCGGCGGGGACGGTGAACCGCGCGTTGGGGTGGGCCGCCGGCGTCGCCGAGTCCGGCGTCCAGTCGTTGCCCTTCCAGTCGGTCAGGTGGGCCGGTTTCTCGTCGGTCATGCCCTCCCACCACACGTCGTCGTCATCGGTGAGCGCGACGTTGGTGAAGACCGCGTTGCCCCACAGCGTCTTCATGGCGTTGGCGTTGGTGTCCTCGCCGGTGCCGGGGGCGACACCGAAGAAGCCCGCCTCCGGGTTGATGGCGTACAGCCGCCCGTCCTCGCCGAACCGCATCCAGGCGATGTCGTCGCCGATGGTCTCCACGGTCCAGCCCGGGAGGGTGGGCTGGAGCATCGCCAGGTTCGTCTTGCCGCAGGCGGACGGGAACGCCGCCGCAACGTACTTGGCCTCCCCGCGCGGCGGGGTCAGCTTCAGCACCAGCATGTGCTCGGCCAGCCAGCCCTCGTCGCGGGCCATCACGGAGGCGATGCGCAGCGCGTAGCACTTCTTGCCGAGCAGCGCGTTGCCGCCGTATCCGGAGCCGAACGACCAGATCTCGCGGGCCTCGGGGAAGTGGGAGATGTACTTGGTCGGGTTGCAGGGCCACGGCACGTCGGCCTCGCCTTCGGCGAGCGGCGCTCCAACGGTGTGCACGGCCTTGACGAAGAAGCCGTCGTCGCCGAGGGCGTCCAAGACCGGCTGTCCCATGCGCGTCATGGTGCGCATGGAGACCGCGACGTAGGCGGAGTCGGTGATCTCCACGCCGAGCGCGGAGAGCGGGGAGCCGAGCGGGCCCATGCAGAAGGGGACGACGTACATGGTCCGGCCGCGCATCGAGCCCCGGAAGACGCCCTGTTCCCCGGAGAAGATCTCGCGCATCTCGGCGGGGTTCTTCCAGTGGTTCGTCGGACCCGCGTCCTCTTCCCGCTCGGAGCAGATGAAGGTGCGGTCCTCGACCCGGGCGACGTCGGACGGGTCGGAGGCGGCGTAGTAGGAGTGGGGGCGTTTGACCGGGTCGAGTTTCCGGAAGGTCCCCCGCTCGACCAGCTCCCCGCACAGGCGGTCGTATTCGGCCTCGGAGCCGTCGCACCAGACCACGCGTTCCGGCTGGGTCAGTTCGGCGATCCCGTCGACCCAGGAGAGCAACTCCTGGTGGCGGGTGGGGGCTTCCTCCCCGGCCGGGGAGGAGGGGG
>NZ_JASKYT010000238.1:0-13352 GCF_041028275.1 Streptomyces sp. PU-14G | reverse complement strand
TTCCCCTCCCCACCGCGCCCACTCAGCCCGTACACCACCCTTCGGCGGCGCCCCGCGCGCGGGTACGATGCGAAACAGCGCGGGAACCCCGGGTGATAACCGGCAGATGACGGGGGACGTTTCGTGGGGGACGTGAGGAACTTCGGCACGCAGGACCCCCAGGGCCTGCACGCCCCGGCCGAACTCGCGTGGCTTCGCGGGGTGGACGCCTACACCGTCGGCGGCTACGCCCAGGCCGAGGAGGAGTTCCGCACCGCGGTGCGCCTCGATCCCGGGATGGCCGACGCCTGGCTCGGGCTGCACGCGCTGCGGGCCGACACCGCCACAGCGCTGCTGCGGATGTATCACCACCGCGACCGCTTCGGCGAGCAGCGGCACCGCCACCGCCGCACCCTCAACTCCTGGTACTGGCTGGGCTGGTGGGTCCAGCCGGTGCTGGAGTACGAACGCGACCTGCTGCTCGCCCACGCCTCCCACTGGCTCGACGGCCGCCACGTCGCCGAACTCGACCGCGCGCTGGCCGGCTGCCCGCCCGTCGACACCGACCCCCAGGTGCGTTTCCTGCACGCCTGCCGCGCCTACCTCGCCAAGGACTGGGAGGGGCTGGTCGCCCACACCGAGCCACTGGTGGACGACGCGCTGCTGGGCATCGAGGCCGGGCTGTTCGCCGGGATGGCACGCGTCAGGCTGGAGATGTACGGGCAGGCCGAGCCGCTGCTGGCAGCCGCCCTGATGCGCTGCCGGAGCGAACAGCCGCAGCGCAAGGAGCTGCGCTACTGGCTGGCCCGGGCCCGCGAGGGCACAGGCCGCAGCGCGGCGGCGCTGCCCCTGTACCGGGCCGTGCACCGCATCGACCCGGCCTTCATGGACACCGCGGCACGGCTGACGACCATCGCCGAGAGCGACGGGGCGGGCGGCACCGCGGAGGACCTGGCCGCGGCCGTGCTCTCAGGGGGCGCGCTCGGCCCGGGCGGCGGGTCGGGCGACACGGCGCTGGAGTTCTACGACGCAGGACCCGAGCCCGCCGGCGAGGCGGGAGAGCCCGCCGACCCGGCCGACGGCACCGCCCTGGAGCCCACCGGCTGCGACGGCGCTTTCAACGGCGGCGCTGCGGGCTCCGCTCCCCCCGGCCAGACCCCGGCGGGGGCGGCCCCCGGGGAAGCGGACGCGGCCGAGCCCGCCGACCCCGTGGTGGACCCGCGCGCCGACGCACTGCGGCTGGAGGACTCCGGGGACCCGGCCGAGCCCATCCGGGTGGACACCGGCGTCCTGCGGGAGCGCACGGGGTGGGGGGCGGGCGGCGACGGCAGGCTGCCGGCCGGGCCCTCGGACCCGGTGCTGCTGGCACAGGCGCTGGACGAGCTGGAGCGCATGGTCGGCCTCGAACCCGTCAAGCGCCAGGTGCGGGCGCTGTCCGCGCAGTTGCACATGGCGCGGCTGCGCGCGTCCCAGGGCCTGCCGGTGCAGCCGCCGAAGCGGCACTTCGTCTTCTCCGGGCCCTCGGGCACGGGCAAGACCACGGTGGCCCGGATACTGGGCCGCGCCTTCTACGCGCTGGGCCTGCTGGGCGGCGACCACCTGGTGGAGGCCCAACGCGCCGACCTGGTGGGCGAGTACCTGGGTCAGACCGCCGTCAAGGCGAACGAACTGATCGACTCCGCGCTCGGCGGGGTGCTGTTCGTCGACGAGGCCTACGCGCTGTCCAACTCCGGCTACAGCAAGGGCGACGCCTACGGCGACGAGGCGCTCCAGGTGCTGCTCAAGCGCGCCGAGGACAACCGGGACCAGCTCGTGGTCATCCTGGCGGGCTATCCGGAGGGGATGGACCGGCTGCTGGCGGCCAACCCCGGTCTCTCGTCCCGCTTCACGACCCGCGTCGACTTCCCCAGCTACCGCCCGCTGGAGCTGACGGCGATCGGCGAGGTGCTGGCCGCCGAAGGCGGCGACGTGTGGGACGAGGAGGCGCTGGAGGAGCTACGCAGCATCAGCGGCCACGTCGTCGACCAGGGCTGGATCGACGAGTTGGGCAACGGCCGCTTCCTGCGCACCCTGTACGAGAAGAGCTGCGCCTACCGCGATCTGCGGCTGTCCGGATACGCGGGCACCCCCACCCGGGACGACCTGGCGACGCTGCGGCTTCCCGACCTCATGCAGGCGTACGGGGAGGTGTTGTCGGGGCGGGGGCCTGAGGGGCCTCGTCCCGGCCCGCAGCCGCCGGCCTGACCCCGGGCGCCCGCCCGCGCACGTGCCGCGCCGAGGGCAGCGCGGTCTCGGTGTGCGCGGGGTCGTGGACCTCGCCGACCAGCATCTCCAGCACGTCCTCCAGCGCCGCCACGCCCAGCACCCGGCCCGAGGCGTCGGCGACGGCCGCCAGGTGCGAGGCTCCGGCCCGCATGGCGGTGAGCGCGTCGTCCAGCGGCGTGTGGCCGCGCAGCGTCGTCATGGGCCGCCACAGCCGCCGCGGCACGGGGCTGGCGCCCTCTTCCAGGTCGAGCACGTCCTTGACGTGGAGGTAGCCGAGGAAGCCGCCGTCGTCGCCGCGGACGGGGAAGCGGGAGTAGCCGGTGCGCACGGTCAGCTCCTCCACTTCGCGCGGGGTGACGTCCGTGCCGACGGTGACCAGGTCGGTGCGGCCCAGCAGGACGTCGGTCAGCGGCCTGGAGCCCAGTTGGAGCGCGTCGGCGAGCCTGGCTTGCTCCTCCGCCTCCAGCAGCCCCGCCTGCCGCGAGTCGGCCACCAGCCGGCCGAGCTGTTCGCTGGTGAAGACCGCCTCGACCTCGTCCTTGGGCTCGACACGGAAGAGCCGCAGGACGACGGTGGAGCACGCGCCCAGGGCCAGCGTCACCGGGCGGGTCAGCCGGGCGAAGGCGACCAGTGCCGGGCTCAGCCACAGCGCGGCGCGCTCGGGGTCGGCCATCGCGAGGTTCTTGGGCACCATCTCGCCGACGACCAGGTGGAAGAAGACGACGAGGGCCAGCGCGCACACGTATCCGGCGGGATGCACCAGCGGCTCGGGAAGCCGCAGCGTGTGGAAGGCGGGCTCCAGCAGATGCGCCACGGTGGGTTCGGCCACGGCGCCCAGGGTGAGCGAGCACACCGTGATGCCGAACTGCGCGGCGGCCATCATCCGCGGCAGCGTCTCAAGACCGCGCAGTACCCGCCGGGCGCGCACGGAGCCCTCGGCGGCGAGAGGTTCGATCTGGCTGCGGCGCACGGAGACGAGAGCGAACTCGGCGCCGACGAAGAAGCCGTTGCCGAGCACGAGCAGCGCCGCGAACGCCAGTTGCACGAGGCTCATCGGGCGACCGCCTCGCCTGCGTGCGTCCGGCGGGCCGTCTCCCCGCGCCGGGGTCCGGGGGCGGTGACGCGGACACGTTCGGCCCGGTGGTGGGCGACGTGCCGCACCAGCAGCTGCCACTCCCCCGCCGGGTCCCGCGAACCGTCGCCGAGGCCGTCCGTCCCGGACGCGGGCTCGGACGCCCGCAGGTGCGCGGTGTCACCGCGTGCGGGGATGCGGCCCAGCAGGTCGGCGACGAGTCCGGCCACCGTCTCGTACGGGCCTTCGGGCACCTCCAGGCCGATGCGGCGCAGCTCCCCCACCCGGCAGCCGCCGTCGACCTCCCAGGCGGGGCGGCCGTCGGCGCCCGGCGGCGCCGGGGCGAGTTCGGGCAGTTCGTCATAGAGCTGCCCGTCGTGTTCGTCGCGCACCTCACCGACGATCTCCTCGACGATGTCCTCCAGCGTGACCACACCGGCGGTGCCGCCGTACTCGTCGACGACCACGGCGATGGGCTGCTCGCTGCGCAGCCGCGCCAGCAGGGGCCGCACCGGCAGCGTGCGGGGCACCAGCAGCGCGGGGAGAGCGAGGCGGGCCGCGGGGGTGTGCAGCCGCAGGTGGGCGGGGACGGCGAGCGCGTCCTTGAGGTGGACCATGCCGGTGACCTCGTCCAGGGTGTCCTGGTAGACGGGGAAGCGGGAGAGCCCGGTGGCGCGGGTGAGGTTGAGGACGTCCTCGGCCGTCGCCAGCGCCTGCAGGGCGCTGACCCGGACGCGCGGCGTCATGACGTGCTGCGCCGTCAGTTCGCCCAGGGCGAGGGTGCGCACGAACAGGTCGGCGGTGTCCTGCTCCAGCGCTCCGGCGCGTGCCGAGTGGTGGGCCAGCGAGACGAGTTCTCCCGGAGTACGTGCCGAGGCCAGCTCCTCGGCCGGCTGGACGCCGAAGAGCCGCACCATGCGGTTGGCCGCCGCGTTGAGCAGCGCGATCACCGGCCGGAACAGCCGGGAGAAGAGGCCCTGCGGTCCCGCCACGAACCGGGCGACGGCCAGCGGCCGGGAGACCGCCCAGTTCTTGGGGACCAGTTCGCCCACCACCATCTGCACGGCGGAGGCGATCAGCATGCCGAGGACGACGGCGACGCCGCCGACCGCGCCGTCCGGCAGGCCCGTGGCGGTCAGCGGCCCGTCCAGCAGCCCGGCGAGCGCCGGCTCGGCGAGCATGCCGGTGACCAGGGAGGTGAGGGTGATGCCGAGTTGGGTGCCGGAAAGCTGGAAGGACAGCTCACGCAGCGAGCGGACGACGGTGCGGGCCTTGCGGTCGCCCTGCGCGGCGGCGCGTTCGGCCTCGGGTTTCTCGACGGTGACGAGCCCGAACTCCGCCGCGACGAAGAAGCCGTTGGCGAGGATGAGCGCGAACGCCACGCCGAGCAGCAGTAGCGGGAGGGTCATGCCGCGCCCCCCGGTGCACGGGACGCGGCGCACGTACTACAGGACGATCCGTCCATCGTGTGAGGTGGTCACTCCTCGGGTCGCTGGTGCCGTCAGAGCACGGGGCGGCTCATGCCGGTGGGCAACAGGGTAAACACTGGCCCTCGCCCCGCGAAGACGCGCGGCACCGCGCCGGGGTTCAGCGGTCGGCTCGGCTCGCCGCGCCCGCCGCCGAGCCCTCCTGCGGGCCGCCCTGGTCGACGAGGGCGCGCAGCGCGCGGGCGTGGGCCAGCGCCTGCCGCTTGGCGATGCCGGGCTGGATGCCCATGGCGGGGAGGCTGGTGCCGTCGGCCAGGTCGAGCGAGACCCACGGGTCGCCTGGGCGCAGCCGCACGGCGATGATCTGCGCCCATTCGAGGCGGCGCCTGGTCGTCAGGTTGACGACGGTGACCCCCTGCGGGTCGGCGGTCACCTGGGGACGGCTCAGCAGCGCCAGTACGGCGAGGAAGAGCGCACCGGTGACGACGAAGCTCGCTCGTTCGCCGCCCCCCATCTGAAGCATCAGCGCGACGACGGTGAGGGCGACGAACACGACGGCCCCGGCGCTCAGGAGCACCACACGGGTCCGCGTGGGCCGGAACGTGACGGGGAGCGCGGGCAGTTCGGCGCTGTCGGTCATGGCAAGGCTCCGGTGCCGGGTCGTCGGGGGGCGGGCGGGGTGTTACAGGCGGCAGGCGTGGATGCCGGTGGTGAGGATCGCGCGGGCGCCCAAGTCGTAGAGGTCGTCCATGATCCGCTGCGCGTCGCTGGTGCGGACCATGGAGCGGACGGCGACCCAGCCCTGGTCGTGCAGCGGCGAGATGGTCGGCGACTCCAGCCCCGGGGTGAGCGCGACGGCCTCCTCCAGGTGCTCGGCGCGGATGTCGTAGTCCATCATCACGTAGGTGCGGGCCACCAGGACGCCCTGGAGGCGGCGCAGGAACTGCTGGACCTTGGGGTTCTCCTGCTCCTCGCCTCCGCTCCTGCGGATCACGACGGCCTCGGACTGCAGGATCGGCTCCCCGACGACCTCCAGGCCCGCGTTGCGCAGCGAGGTGCCCGTCTCCACCACGTCCGCGATCACCTGTGCGACGCCCAGCTCGATGGCCGTCTCCACGGCGCCGTCGAGGTGGACGACCGAGGCGTCGATGCCCTTGTCCGCCAGGTGCCGGGCGACGATGCCCTCGTAGGAGGTGGCGACCGTCAGCCCGGTCAGGTCCTCGGGCGAGGTGATCGTGCCGGGCTTGGCCGCGTAGCGGAAGGTCGAGCGGGCGAAGCCGAGGGGCAGCAGCTCCTCGGCCCGCGCGCCCGAGTCCAGCAGCAGGTCGCGCCCCGTGATGCCGATGTCGAGCCGTCCCGAGCTGACGTAGATGGCGATGTCGCGGGGGCGCAGGTAGAAGAACTCGACCTCGTTCTCCGGGTCCACCAGGACGAGTTCCTTGGAGGCCTTGCGCTGCTGGTAGCCGGCCTCATGCAGCATCTCCCCCGCAGGGCCGGAGAGAGAACCCTTGTTGGGGACGGCGATGCGCAGCATGGGGCGGCTTCCTTCGGTGAGGGGTGGGGTGGTTGAGCGGGGACGTATCAGAGGCTCACAGGTGAGCGTATACGTCGTCGAGGGCGATGCCCTTGGCGGCCATGAGCACCTGGAGATGGTAGAGGAGCTGCGAGATCTCCTCCGCGGTACGCGCGTCGCCCTCGTACTCGGCGGCCATCCAGACCTCGGCGGCCTCCTCGACGACCTTCTTGCCGATGGCGTGCACGCCCGCGGCGGCGAGCTCGGCGGTGCGGGAGGTCGCGGGGTCGCCGTGGGCGGCCTTGTGCTGCAGCTCGGTGAAGAGCTGCTCGAATGTCTTGTTCGCCATGGTGTCTGCCACCCTACGCGGTCCCGGCGACCGCTCAGCGCCAGGGTTCGGCCACCGACCTGAGGGTCGTGGCCGTCGCGACGGCGGCGGTGACCGCCTCGTGGCCCTTGTCCTCGCTGGAGTGCGGCAGACCGGCACGGGCGAGGGCCTGCTCGTCGTCGTCGCAGGTCAGCACGCCGAAGCCGATGGGGACGCCGGTGCGCACCGCCACGTCGGTGAGGCCCTGGGTGACCCCCTGGCAGACGTAGTCGAAGTGCGGGGTGCCGCCGCGGATGACGACACCGAGCGCCACGATCGCGTCGTAGCCGCGGTCGGCGAGGACCTTGGCGACGACGGGCAGCTCGAAGCTGCCGGGGACGCGCAGCAGGGTGGGCTCGTCGATGCCCAGCTCGCCCAGCGCCCGCAGCGCGCCGTCGACGAGGCCGTCCATCACCTGCTGGTGCCACTGCGCGGCCACCACGGCCACGCGCAGGTCCTGGCAGTTCTTGACGGTCAGTTCGGGTGCGCCTTTGCCGCTCACGGTGCTCCTCGCAGATGTTCTCGTGTGCTGTGGGTGGTCTCGTCCGGTACTGCGCGGGTCTACTGCGTGCCGCAGGGTGAGGTGCGGTCCCCGTCCAGCCAGGGCAGGTCGTGGCCCATGCGGTCGCGCTTGGTCCGCAGGTAGCGCAGGTTGTGCTCGCCCGCCTGCACGGGCATCGGCTCCCGTCCTGTGACCCGGAGCCCGTGGCTGAGCAGGGCCGCGGTCTTGTCGGGGTTGTTCGTCAGCAACCGGAGCGACCGCACGCCCAGGTCGGTGAGGATCTGTGCGGCTGCGGCGTAGTCGCGCGCGTCCGCGGGGAGGCCGAGTTCGAGGTTGGCGTCGAGGGTGTCGCGGCCGTTCTCCTGGAGTTCGTAGGCGCGCAGCTTGGACAGCAGCCCGATGCCCCGCCCCTCGTGGCCCCGCAGGTAGAGCACGATGCCGCGGCCCTCCTGCTGGACCCTTTCGAGTGAGGCTTCGAGCTGGGGTCCGCAGTCGCAGCGCTGGGAGCCGAAGACGTCCCCGGTCAGGCACTCGGAGTGCACCCGCACGAGCACGTCCTCGCCGCCGACGGCGCCGGCCGCCTCGTCGGGCCCCGCGATGTCGCCGGTCACCAGTGCGATGTGCTCGACCCCGTCGACGGTGGAGCGGTACCCGTAGGCGCGGAACTCGCCGTGCCGGGTGGGCAGCCGGGTGGCGGCCTCGCGGCGCACCGTCGGCTCGGCGCCGCGCCGGTAGGCGACCAGGTCCTCGATGGAGATGATCCGCAGCCCGTGCTTGCGCGCGAACGGCACCAGCTCCGGCAGCCGCAGCATGGCGCCGTCCTCGCCCGCGATCTCGACGATGGCCGCGGCGGGCCGCAGCCCGGCCAGCCTGGCCAGGTCGACGCCGGCCTCGGTGTGCCCGGTCCGCGCCAGCACGCCACCCGGCCTGGCCCGCAGCGGAAAGGCGTGCCCGGGCCGCACGAAGTCCTCCGGACCGGCCTCGGCGGCGGCGAGCAGCCGGATCGTGGCGGCGCGGTCGGCCGCGGAGATCCCGGTGGTGACGCCGTGCGCGCCGGTCGCGTCCACGGACACGGTGAAGGCGGTACCCATCGACTCGGTGTTCTCGGCGACCATCTGCGGCAGGGACAGCCGGTCGAGGTCGGCGGCCTCCATCGGGGTGCAGATCAGCCCCCGGCACTCGCTCATCATGAAGGCGACGGTCTCGGGAGTGATCAGCTCGGCGGCCACCACCAGGTCGCCCTCGTTCTCCCGGCTCTCGTCGTCCACGACCACGACGGGGCGGCCCTCCGCGAGGTCGCGGACCGCCTCCTCGACGGGGTCGAGGACGAGGTCGAGGTGCGCTCCGCCGACGGCTTCCCCGGCGGTCGGGCCGGGCTGCGACGCCGGGGTGCGGGCGGCACCCGGCACGTCGTACCGGTTGGGGAGTGAGGTCATCAGCGGGCTCCTTCTTCTGTGCGGTGCGCCGGCCTGTCCGCCGCGCCGCTCACCATGCGGCTCCGGTCGAACGCCCCGCTCACAGCGCGGCTCCGGTCGATCCCAGCGCGGGTTCCCGACGGGTTCCCGCCCGGGCGAGGGCGTCGCTGCGGGACCGCTGCCACCAGGCACGCAGGCCCCACAGCACCAGGCCGAGGTAGACCACGTAGACGAGGCCTGAGAAGGCCAGCCCGCTGCTGAAGGCCAGCGGCACCCCGACCACGTCGACCAGCAGCCAGGCGAACCAGAACTCCACCAGGCCACGCGCCTGGGCGACCATGGCGGCCAGCGTGCCGACGAAGATGTAGGCGTCGGCCCACGGGCTCCACGAAAGAGCCGGGACGAGGCTGAAGAGAATGCCGACGGCCACCGTGCCCAGCGCGGTACCCAGCGCGAGGACTCCGCGCTCGCGCCAGCTGGCGAACCGCACGGCGATCGAGCCGTCCTGCGCCTGCTGGTTGCCGCGCCGCCACTGGTACCAGCCCCACAGGGCGACCACGATCACCAGGAGCTGCTTGCCGACACCGCCGGCCAGGTGCGCGTACGCGAACGCGCCGACGAGGATCAGCCCGGAGAGGAACTGCGCGGGCCACGTCGCGATGGAGCGGCGCCAGCCGAGGGCGAGCGCTATCAGCCCGATGGTGTTGCCCAGCATGTCGGACCAGATGACGCGCTGCCCGAAGACGGTGAACGCCTCGTTGTTGAGCCACTCGAAGACGTTCACCGTGCCCCTTCCCTCTCCCCCTGGTGCGGGGCCTCCTGGTGCGGGGCCTCCGGCCTCTGCGCGGCCTCCCGGTCCTGCGCGGCCTCCCTGTTCTGCGCGGCCTCCCGGCTTGTGGGCGCGGCACCCATCAGCCGCTCCACGTACTTGGCCAGGACGTCGACCTCCAGGTTCACCGGGTCGCCTGGCTGCTTGGTGCCGAGCGTGGTCAGGGCGAGCGTGGTGGGGATGAGGGAGACGGTGAAGTGGGCCTCGCCCGCCTCCACGACGGTCAGGCTGATGCCGTCCACCGTGACCGAGCCCTTCTCCACCAGGTACCGGCCGAGCCCGTCGGGCAGGCCGACGGTGATCTCGGTGCCGCTGTCCGCGTCGCTGCGGGCCGTGATGGTGCCCTTGCCGTCGACGTGCCCCTGCACGAGGTGGCCGTCGAGCCGGCCGCCGAGCACCATGGGGCGCTCCAGGTTGACGGGCGAGCCGGCCTGCAGCGCGCCGAGGCTGGAGCGGTGCAGGGTCTCTGCCATGACATCGGCGGTGAAGACGCCGTCGCTCGTCTCGACGACGGTCAGGCACACGCCGTTGACCGCGATCGAGTCGCCGTGGCCCACGTCCGCCGTGACGCGGGGCCCGCGCAGCCGCAGCCGTGCCGCCTCGCCCCGGTCCTCGACCGCGACGACCTCGCCCAGTTCTTCCACGATTCCGGTGAACACTCAGGACTCCTCAGGTTGCTCGGGCGGCTTCTTCGCTCCGGCGGTGGCGGCAGTGGGGGCAGCGGGGGCAGTGGCGGCGGCGCGGGCCGTGCCGGGTGCCGCGCCCCCCACGGCGGCGGTGATCCGCAGGTCGGGGCCGAGACGCACGGTGTCGCTCACGGTCAGCCGCAACGCCTGCGCGATCGTGCTGATTCCGGCCTCCCCCAGCGCGGGCGGCCCGGCACCCAGCAGCACGGGCGCCAGATAGCCGACCACCCGGTCGACCAACCCCGCGGCGACGAACGCGCCGGCGAGAGTGGCGCCGCCCTCCAGCAGTACGGAGCACACACCGCGTGCGTGCAGGGCGGCCAGCAGGGCGGCCAGGTCGAGCCCGGGGCCCTCGGGGGCCCGGGGCGACCGCAGCAGTGCGGCCTCGCCTTCGGCGCCGCGCAGGGCGGCTTCGAGAGCAGCGGCGTCCGCGCCCTGCGCGACGGCCACCAAAGTGGGCGCCGCGGTGTCGAGGACGCGCGCCCCTGGCCCGACGGCGGCGGCCTCCGTGTCGACGACGACGCGGAGCGGCTGGACGGCGCCGGGGACCCCGCGTACGGCCAGATGGGGATCGTCGGCGCGGGCCGTGCCGGAACCGACGAGCACCGCGTCGGACTCGGCGCGCAGCCGGTGCACGTCGGCGCGGGCCTCGGCGGAGGTGATCCAACGGCTGGAGTTGTCGGCCGCGGCGGTGCGCCCGTCGAGCGTGGCCGCGTACTTCCAGGTCACATGGGGGCGGCCGTGCAGGACGGAGGTCAGCCACGCCACGTTGCCCGCGGCGGCCTCGTCGGCCAGCAGCCCGCCCTCGACGTCGACACCGGCGGCGGCGAGGGTACGGGCGCCGCCTGCGGCCCCTGGGCTGGGATCGGAGACGGCGTAGACGACGCGCGAGACACCCGCGTCGACGAGCGCCTGCGAGCAGGGTCCGGTGCGTCCGGTGTGGTCGCAGGGCTCCAGGGTGACGACAGCGGTGCCGCCGCGGGCGTCGTCACCCGCTTCGGCGAGGGCGTGGACCTCGGCATGCGGCCCGCCGGCGCGCTGGTGCCAGCCCTCCCCCACGACGCGGCCCGCCCGGTCGAGGACGACGCAGCCGACGACCGGGTTCGGACTGGTGGAGCCGAGCCCCCGCGCGGCGAGGGCGAGGGCGCGGCGCATGGCCTCGCGCTCGGCCTGCGGCGCGGGCGGCGCCTGGGGGTGGGGGGCCACCGGGTCCTCCTGCCTCATCGGGCACGGACTCCGGGGCTTGCTCGAGAACCTCGAGGGACGAGGACGGACACGCATCCGGTGCGACACCGCCGGGGCGGAGGACCCGCTTCGGGACTGCTGCCCGGGCGGGGCCGCCGACGAGGACGGCGTACCGGCTTCGGCCCGCCGCGCACTGCCTCCCATCCGGACTTTCACCGTCGGTCCAGGAATCTCACCTGGTCAACCGGCCGCTGGCTGCGGCCGGGTCGCGGACTGTAACCGCCGGTTCGGACTTTCACCGACCCCGGAGTGCGCTGACGTCACTGGTACTCCCCCCGCCCGCCTTCGGCCGGGAGGTACCCCCAAGTCTGCCACGCGGGAGCGGGACCCATGCGGGCGGGCGCTGTGCGCTGACTCACAGTGGCCGGAAGTGGCGGGTCCGTATCCGCGCTGTGCGCTGGTGTTCGAACGCCACGTGCGCCGGGCACGATCAGCCCGGGACACCGGCGGGGCCCTCGGCCGGTGCCGGTGGCGGCCCCGGCAGTGCGGCGGCCTCTCGGGGCACGAGTGCGGTGGCCTTCCCGGCCATGAGTGCGGTGGCCTCTCGGTGGCACGGGTGCGGCGGCCTCTCGGGGCACGAGTACGGGCGGCAGAAAGACAGGGACAGGATGCAGACGGGCGACAGCGGGCGGGAACCGGAGTCGAGGACGGACGGCACGCCCGGCGACGGGCCGCACGACAGGCAGGCGGCGGTCAAGGGCGACAGCCAGGCGGCGGTATCCGCAGCGGCCGACCGGCCGCACGACACGCATCCGAAGGCCCCTGCGGCGGACCTTTCCGGCAGGACACGCCCCGTTCGTCCGGTACGCCGGGCGCGGGTGGCCGTCTCGGTCGTCTTCGCCGTGCACGGCACCGCCAGCGGCACCTTCGCCACCCGCATCCCCTGGCTGCGGGAACACCTCGACCTCAGCCCCGGCTGGCTGGGGCTGGCACTGGTGTTCATGACGGCGGGGGCCTCCGCCGCCATGCCGCTCTCCGCCCGCCTCGCCCACCGCTACGGCCCACGCCGCGCCCTCGCCTGGGTGTCGCTGGCCTGCTGCGCGGGCCTCGTGCTGCCGCCGCTGGCACCGTCACTGGGCTGGCTGTGCCTGGCGCTGTTCCTCTACGGGTGCGGGCTCGGACTGATGGACGTCGCCATGAACGCCCAGGGCGTACGCGTCGAGGAGGCGTACGGGCGTTCGGTGATGTCGGGGCTGCACGGCCTGTGGAGCGTGGGCACCCTCGTCGGCGGTGCGGGCGGCGTAATGGCCGCCCACGCGGGCCTCGACGGGCGGATCCACCTGGCGTCGGCCGCGCCACTGCTGGCCGCGCTCGCGGTCGCCGCCGCGCGCTGGACACCGGGGGCCGAGCCCGCTGCCGCGCCCGCCGAAGCCCGGTCCCGCGCTGCCGGGGCGCCCGAGGCCGCCGGGGCCGCCGACGACGCCGAGGCGCCGCCCCGGTTCGCGCTCCCCTCACGCGGCGTGCTGGCCATCGGGCTGCTCGGCTTCTGCGCGGTCTTCGCCGAGGGCGCCTCGATGGACTGGTCCGGCATCTACCTGGCCGACGTCACCGGGGCCGAACCCGGCCTCGCCGCCTCCGCGTACACGGCGTTCGCCTGCACCATGGCCCTCGCCCGGCTGTCCGGCGACGCGGTGGTGCGGCGGTTCGGCCCCGTGGCGACGGTACGGACCGGCGGCGTACTCGCCGCGCTGGGCGCGGCGCTCGTCGTCGCCGCCCGCACGCCTGCCGTCGCCGTCGCCGGGTTCGCCCTCGTCGGGGTGGGCATCGCCGTGGTGGTCCCGCTCTGCTTCGCCGCCGCCGGCCGCTCCACCGCCACCGCTCCCGGCCAGGCCATCGCGGGGGTCGCCACCCTGGCCTACGCCTCGGGGCTGGCCGCCCCCGCCATCGTCGGCTGGATCGCCCAGACGACCACACTGTCGGTGTCCTTCGGCGTCGTCACCGCCCTGCTGCTGGGCCTGGTGGCCGCGGCCGGCGTGCTGCGCGCGTGATGCTCGGCGCTGCGCCTGAGCCGACTTCCCCGACCTGCCCCTCGCCTCCCCCTCACCCCTGAGG
>NZ_JASKYT010000237.1:0-10986 GCF_041028275.1 Streptomyces sp. PU-14G | reverse complement strand
GCCACACACAACGGCCCCTCGGCGCCGGAAGGCGGCCCCCCGCCCCCGGGCCGCGGTGGCGGCCTCCGCCTGCGCCCCTGGCACACGCTGTGGTTCCTGCTGCTCCTCGGCTGGACGGTGAGCGCCGCCGACCGGGCCATCACGGGGCCCATCGTCACCTGGATGATCGACAACGGAGTCGGCTTCCTCGCGGACGCCGCGCACCCGCACGCCCTCGGCGGCCTCATCGGCGGTCTGTTCTTCGCCGGCTACATGCTCACCCAGTTCCCCGGCGGATACCTCGGAGACCGCTACGGACACCGCACCCTCATCGTGGTCAGCCTTCTGTGGGCGGGCGTCGCCACGCTGCTCACCGGGTTCGTGGGCGGGCTGGTGGCGTTCATCGTCGTCCGCGTCGTCACAGGGCTGGGCGAGGGCGCGTTCTACTCCAACGACCGCACGCTGGTCACCGCCGCCACCCCCGAGCGCCACCGCGGCCTGGGCATGGGGGTGGTCATCACGGGGCTGTCCTTCGGGATCACCCTCGCCATCGTGCTCACGCCGTACTTCGTCGACGCGGGGAAGGCGCTGCTGCCGGACGTCGACGCGTGGCGCATGGCCTTCTGGATCCTGGGCGCGGCCACCCTGCTCGTCGGTGTCGTCCTCGCCGTGCGCTTCCGCGCGCAGCTGAGCTGGGCGGCCTCGCTGCGCGCGACGCTGCACCTGGGCGGGTACGCGGCGGTCTCGCTGGCCCTGGTGATGGCGGTGTACGCGGTGGGCGACCGCGCCGGCCTGTCCACGCTGTGGATCGCGCTGCTCGAAGTGGGCCTGGCCGTGGGCCTGGTGCTCTTCGCGCTCGGCCGCAAGGGCGCAGAGCTGGGTCCCGTGCTGAAGAACCGCGATCTGTTCCTCCTGTACGTGGTCAACATCGCGATCTTGTGGAACCTGTGGTTCTTCAGCTTCTGGTCGGTGTCGATCGTCGCGGGGGCGGCGCACTCCTCGTTCGCGAACGCCGCGCTCACCGCGGGGTTCAACGCGGGCGCCGGCATCCTCGGTTTCCCCGTCGGCGGCTGGTTGTCCGACCACGGCCTGCGACACGGCTGGGGGAGGAAGCCGATGATGCTGGCCTTCACCGGTGTCCAGGCGGTGCTGACGGTGGCGTTCGCCTGGTACCTGGCCGCGGCCGACGAGCCGTCTCTGTGGACCATGGGAGCGCTGCTGTTCGGGGCGAGCGTGTTCTTCAACGCACTCCAGCCGGTCGGTCACGCCCTCACCGCCGAGCTGGCCAGACCGCAGATGCGCGGCTCGGCCTTCGGCATGGAGAACCTGATCGGCGAGACCGGGGCCGTCCTCTCGCCCGCGATCAGCGGGGTGCTGCGGGACGCCACCGGCGGCTGGCAGGCCGCCGTCTGGCTGGACGCGGGCATCGTGCTGGCCGGGTTCGTGGTGCTGTCGCAGGTCCGCCAGCCCCGCGAGAGGGCGACCGCGCCCTCGTGACGGTGCCCGGCCGGGACGGCCAGGCCGGACGGGCCCGCCGACGCGGGCCGGAAGAGGGAACGACAGGGGAGGACAGCACCGCATGCGAACGAACGCGCACATCCGCACCGTCCGGGACGCCGCCTTCGAGGTTCTGCGCGCGGAGGGCATGACCACGCTGTTCGCCAATCCGGGCTCGACCGAGGTGCCGTTCCTGGCCGGGCTCCCCGACGATCTGCGGTTCGTCCTCGCCCTGCACGAGGGCACGGTCGTCGGCGCCGCCACCGGCTGGGCGCTCACGCGTGACGCCCCGGCCCTCGTCCTGCTGCACACGACCGCGGGGCTCGGCAACGCCGTCGGCGCCCTGGCGACCGCCCGAGAGAACCGGGCCCCGCTGGTGGTGCTGGTCGGCCAGCAGGACCGCAGGCACCTGGTACAGGAACCCTTCCTCGCCGGCCGGCTGGAGGGGCTGGCGGGCGACTACCCCGTGCGGTGCGAGACGCCGCCGCGCGCCCAGGACGTCCCCGGAGCGCTGGCCCGCGCGGCGCACGCGGCGCGGGCCTGGCGCGGGCCCGCACTCGTCGTCGTCCCGATGGACGACTGGGCCGCCCCCGCCGAGGATCTGCCGCTCCCCGCACCCGTACGTCGGCGCCAGGCCACTGCGGCGGACCCCGACGCGGTGGAGGAGGTCGCCGGCATCCTCGCCCGCTCTTCCGCCCCCGCGCTGGTCGTCGGCGCGGCGGCCGACACCGCGGCGGTCTGGTCCGCGCTGACGGGGCTGGCCGAGCGGCTGCGCTGCCCGGTGTGGCAGGAGGCGTTCGGCGCGCGGGCCGGCTTCCCGCAGGATCACCCGCAGTTCGCCGGACACCTGCCCGCCGACCGCGAGCGGCTCCGCGAGGTGCTGTCCGACCACGACCTGGTGCTCGTCGTCGGCGCTCCGGTGCTGCGCCAGTACGGCTACCGTGCGGGCCCGCTGGTGCCGGCGGGCTCGGGTACCCGGCTGGTACTCGTGACCGACCAGGGGGCCGAGGCCGAGCGCGCCCCCGTCGAGCTGGCCGCGGTGGCGCCTCTCGCGTCGTTCTGCGCGGCCCTCACCGAGCGCATATCGGAGCGTTCCGGCACCCCGGCGCCCCGCTTCCCGCGCGCGAACCCGCCGGCGCCTCCCGAACCCGGTGAGCACCTGCGGGCCGGGCACGTGCTGGCCGCGCTCGCCGAACGCCTCTCGCCCGACACGGTCGTCGTGGAGGAGACCCCGTCCAGCCGCCCCGCGCTGCACGCCCTTCTCCCCGCCAGGCGCCCGCTCGGCTTCCTCAGCGCCGCCATGGGCGGTCTGGGCTTCGCACTTCCCGCTGCCGTGGGCGCCCGCATGGCCGACCCCGGGCGTCCGGTGGTGGCGGTGGTGGGCGACGGCTCGTCCCTGTACCAGCCGCACGCGCTGTGGACGGCGGCGCACTACGGGGTGGGAGTTCTCTTCGTCGTCCTCACCAACGGGCGTTACGCGATTCTGGACCAGCTCGCGGCCGGTCACCGGGCTCGGGGCCCGTGGCCTCCCTTCCCCGAGATCGACCTCACCGCTCTCGCCGCCTCGCTGAGCTGCCCGGCCCGGAAGATCACCGACCCTCCCGCCCTGCTCAGCACGCTGGACAGTGTCCTCCCCACTCTGGCCCACCGGACCGAACCCCTCCTCCTGGACGTCCGGATCGCCCCATAGGCGTCGCACGCCGCACCGGGGGGCGGGTTCGCGCACCGATGCCGTGGCAGGCCACGCCGCCGGCGCGAAAATCATGGTCCGACCCCTGTCGCGCGGGGCGGCCCGTTCCTAAGCTCTGTCCGCAGTCATCCGATGTATCGAACCTCGAAGGTGCGACAGCACCGACTGACGGAGGCGACGGCGCCCGTGCTCCCCCCATACCCCTTCTCCGGTCACTCCGACTCCTCCGACCCTTCGCGGGGTCCGGGCACCTCCCGACGCGCGCTGCTGCGCACGGCCGCCGCACTGGGAGCGGCCTTCACGCTCTCCTCGCAGGCGGAGTTCTCCCGCCCGGCCCACGCCGCCGACCGGCCCTCCTCGCCCGCCCTGGTGCCCGGCGAGGAGGCAGTGGCCCTCTGGTACCGGACGCCCGGCGACGAAGCCTCGATCATGGAACAGGGGCTGCCGGTCGGCAACGGGCGCCTGGGCGCCCTGACGACCGGGAACGCCGCGCACGACGCGCTGTACCTCGCCGATGTGACCCTGTGGACCGGAGGCACCAACGACACGCTCGGCCCGGACGGCCAGTTCCCCTACGAGGCCGAGACCTTCGGCAGCTTCGGGCAGCTGGCGCGGCTGTACCTCGACATACCCGAGCACACCGCGCCGGCGGTCTCCGCATACCGGCGGACGCTGGATCTGAGCAACGGCCTCGCGGTCACCACGTACACGGTGGGCACCGCGTCCTACCGGCGCGAGGTCTACGCCAGCCACCCCGACGACGTACTCGTCGTACGGCTGACCCAGACCGGCGGCAGCTGCACGGGGGAGCTGTCCCTCACCGGGACGCGCGGTGAGGAGACGTCGGCGGACGGTGGTGCCGCCGAAGCCTCGTTCTCGGCCACCCTGCCCAACGGGCTCAGATACGCGGCGCTGCTCAAGGCGGTCGGCGTGGGCGGAACGGTCTCGGCCTCAGGCAACCGGGTCACCTTCGAGAACTGTTCCGAGGTGAACCTGGTCGTCTCCGCGGGCACCAACTACCAGGCGGACGCCTCGACCGGATTCAAGGACGCGTCCCTCGACCCGCTGGAGGTGGCGCGAGCGAAGGCCGCCTCGGCCGCCGCCGTGCCCGCTCAGCGGCTGCTGGCCACACACGTCGCCGAGCACCAGCGCCTCCAGCAGGCGATGACCGTCGACCTGGGCTCCTCCACCGACGCACAGCGCGGCATGGACACGGCCGCGCGTCTCGCGGCCCGCGCCGAGCCCAGGGCCGCACCCGACCCCGAACTGGAGGCCGCCTACCTGCAGTTCGGCCGCTACCTGATGGTCTGCGGCTCCCGCGGCAGCCTGCCCGTCAACCTTCAGGGCCCGTGGATCGACCGCAACGATCCGCCGTGGATGGCCGACTACCACTCCGACATCAACGTCCAGATGAACTACTGGCTGCCCGACCGTGCGGGCCTGAGCGCGTGCTTCGACGCCTTCACCGACTACTGCCTCGCCCAGCATCCCGTATGGGAGAAGACGACGCGGAAGCACTTCAACGACCCCCGCAACAGGTTCCGCAACACATCGGGGAAAGTCGCCGGCTGGACCGTGGCCTTCTCCACCAACGTCTTCGGCGGCAACGGCTGGCTGTGGCACCCGGCGGGCAACGCCTGGCTCTGCAACTCCCTCTACGAGCACTACGAGTACACCCGGGACCGCAGGCACCTCGAGAAGATCTACCCGTTGCTCAAGGGGGCGTGCGAGTTCTGGGAGGCCAGGCTGGTCGAGGTGGCGGTGGCCGACCCCGCGACGGGCGAGGAGCGCCGGGTTCTCGTCGACGACCACGACTGGTCACCCGAGCACGGCCCCCAGGACGCGCGGGGCATCACCTACGCGCAGGAGCTGCTGTGGCAGCTGTTCCACCACTACGGCGCGGCGGCGGACGCACTCGGCAAGGACGCCGCGTACGCCCGCACCGTCGCCGAGTTGCGCTCCCGCCTCCACCTGCCGGGCGTCAGCTCCACCACCGGGTGGCTCCAGGAGTGGATGTCCGAGGAGAACCTGGGGGAGAAGGAGCACCGCCACCTCTCCCCACTGGTGGGCCTCTTCCCCGGCGACAGGATCACCGTCGAGGATGCGCCCGCGCAGGTGCTCGACGGGGTCAGGAAGCTGCTCACCGCGCGGGGGATGGAGAGCTACGGCTGGGCGTGCGCCTGGCGGGCCCTGTGCTGGGCCAGGCTCAAGGACGCGGAGAAGGCGTACCAGTTGGTGCGGACGGTCATGAGACCGTCGGTGGAACACGGCAACGGGTCCGGCATCAACATGTTCGACATGTACCGGCTCTCCGGCTCCGCTTCGGTGTTCCAGATCGATGCCAACTTCGGCACACCGGCGGCGATGATCGAGATGCTCGCCCAGTCACGCGCCGGGCGCGTCGAGCTGCTGCCTGCGCTGCCGAACGCGTGGGCGAAGGCGGGACGCGTCACCGGCATCGGGTTGCGTGGCGGGCTGCGGCTGGACCTGGCGTGGCGCGAGGGCGGGTTCACCGAGGCGACTCTCCGCGGTGCGGCGGGGACCCGGGTGACGGTGGTGGCGGGAGACTGGCGAAGGGACGTGACGGTTCCGGCCGGTGGGGCCGTCACCCTGCGCCCCTGAACGCCGCCCGAAGCGGCCTCAACACCGCCCGAAGCACCCTCAACGCCGCCCGCAGGTTCACGAGAGGCCTGGGCCCTCGGCGCAGAGTGGCTCGAAAAGAGATCCGATGTTTCCTTGCGCGGCTTGGTCACCCGGGAATAGTGTCGACTCGGCCGTTCAGTCATCCGATCTCTGAGGCGTTGGATGCTCCCTCGACGCAACGGTGGCGCCGCCGCGGGGCAGGCTGCGAAAGGAAACCCAGTTGTCCGCAGACGTTGCACGGATCATCGCGATGGACACCTACGACGTCCGCTTCCCGACCTCCAGACAGCTGGACGGCTCGGACGCGATGAACCCGGACCCCGACTACTCCGCCGCGTACGTCGTCCTGCGCACCGACGCCGGTGAGGGGCTCGACGGGCACGGGTTCACCTTCACCATCGGACGGGGCAACGACGTCCAGGTCGCGGCCATCGAGGCGCTGCGCGCGCACGTGGTCGGACGGCAGGTCGCCGAGCTGTGCGCGGACCCGGGGTCACTGAGCAGGGCGCTGACCGGGGACAGCCAACTGCGGTGGCTCGGGCCCGAGAAGGGGGTCATGCACATGGCTGTCGGCGCGGTCGTCAACGCCGCCTGGGACCTGGCGGCCAAGCGCGCGCGCAAACCGCTGTGGAAGCTGCTGGCCGACGCCGAGCCCGCCTGGCTGGTCTCCCAGATCGACTTCCGCTACCTGACCGACGCGCTCACCGAGCAGGAGGCGCTCGACCTGCTGCGCCGCGCCCGTGCGGGCCGCGCGGACAGGGAGAAGGAGCTGCACCGCCGGGGCTACCCGGCCTACACCACCTCGCCCGGCTGGCTCGGGTATCCGGACGAGAAGCTCGCCCGGCTGGCCGAGGAAGCCATGGCGGCGGGCTTCGGGCAGATCAAGCTGAAGGTGGGCGCCGACCTTCAGGACGACATCCGGCGCTGCCGCACCGCCCGCGAGGTGGTCGGCCCCGGCTTCCCGATGGCCATCGACGCCAACCAGCGCTGGGACGTGTCCGAGGCCATCGCATGGACCAGCCGGCTGGCCGAGTTCGGCCCGTACTGGATCGAGGAGCCGACCAGCCCCGACGACGTGCTCGGGCACGCCGCGATCCGGCGCGCTGTGGCACCGGTGAAGGTCGCCACGGGCGAACACGTGCACAACCGGGTCGTCTTCAAACAGCTGCTCCAGGCGGGAGCGATCGATGTGCTGCAACTCGACGCGGCCCGGGTCGGCGGGGTCAACGAGAACCTGGCGATCCTGCTGCTGGCCGCGAAGTTCGGTGTGCCGGTGTGCCCGCACGCGGGCGGAGTCGGTCTGTGCGAACTGGTGCAGCACCTGTCGATGTTCGACTTCGTGGCGGTGTCGGGCACGACCGAGGACCGGGTCATCGAGTACGTCGACCACCTCCACCAGCACTTCCTCGACCCGGTCGTGATCCGGGACGGGCACTACGGCGCACCGCTCGCCCCCGGCTTCTCCGCCGCCATGCGCCCGGACTCGATCGCTGCCTACACCTATCCACACGGGCGCTTCTGGGCCGCCGATCTCGCCCGGAGCGGCGACGTCCAGGGTGCCACCGACCCCGCGGAGGCCCAGGCATGACCACGCACGAACTCGCCGGACTGCGCTCCGTCGTCACCGGCGGCGCCTCGGGAATCGGCCAGGCCACCGCCTGGCGGCTGGCCGAAGGCGGCGCCGAGGTCGCCGTGCTCGACCTGGAGCCCTCGGGGGTGACGGCGCCCCTGCACGGCATCCGGGCCGACGTCGCGGACGACGCTTCCGTCCGCTCGGCTATCCAGCAGGCGGCCGACCTGCTCGGGGGCATCGACATCCTGGTCAACAACGCGGGCATCGGCGCCGCCGGCACGGTCGCGGACAACACCGACACCGAGTGGCAGCGGGTGCTCGACGTCAACGTCGTCGGCATCGCGCGCACCACCCGTGCCGCCCTGCCCCACCTGCGGCGCTCGCCGCACGCCGCGATCGTCAACACCTGTTCCATCGCGGCCACCGCGGGGCTTCCGCAGCGCGCCCTGTACTCGGCCAGCAAGGGTGCGGTGTACGCGCTGACGCTGGCCATGGCGGCCGACCACGTCCGCGAGGGCATCCGCGTCAACTGCGTCACCCCGGGAACGGTCGACACGCCCTGGGTGGGCCGGCTGCTGGCGGCGGCCGACGACCCCGAGGCCGAGCGGCGCGCGCTCGAGGCCCGCCAGCCGCACGGCCGCCTGGTCACCGCCGAGGAGGTCGCCGCCGCCCTCGTCCACCTGGCCGCACCCGGTGCCGGATCGGTGACCGGTACGGCGCTCGCGGTGGACGGCGGCATGTCGGGGCTGCGCCTGCGGCCGGCCGGCACATGAGCGGCGTACTGCCGCGGGCGGCGCTCGGACGGAGCACGGCGCACGTGACGCGGCTCGCCTTCGGCGCCGCCTGCCTCGGCAATCTGTACGAGGCGGTGAGCGACGAGCAGGCGGCGGCCACGGTGCAGGCCGCCTGGGAAGAGGGGCTGCGCACCTTCGACGTGGCGCCGCACTACGGACTCGGGCTCGCCGAACGGCGGCTGGGCGCGGCGCTGCGCGGGCGGCCGAGGGACGACTTCACCGTCTCCACAAAGGTCGGACGACTCCTCGAACCGGTCAGCGGCGCGCAGGGGGACGACATGGCCCACGGGTTCGCCGTCCCGGCCGACCGGCGCAGGGTGTGGGACTTCAGCGCCGACGGAGTACGCCGCAGCCTGGAGGCCAGCTTGCGACGGCTCGGACTCGACCGGGTCGACATCGTCTACCTCCACGACCCGGACGACCACGAGCGCGAAGCCCTCGACCAGGCCTACCCCGCGCTGGAACGCCTCAGGGGCGAGGGCGTCGTCAAGGCGATCGGCGTCGGCATGAACACCTCCGCGATGCCCGCCCGCTTCGTCCGCGACACCGACATCGATGTCGTCCTGCTCGCCGGCCGCTACACCCTGCTCGACCGCAGCGGCCTCGCGGACCTGCTGCCCGCCGCCCGCGAGCGGGGGACCTCGGTGGTGGCCGGGGGCGTCTTCAACTCCGGGGTGCTCGCCGACCCGCGGCCTGAGGCGACCTACGACTACCGACCCGCCTCCCGCGGTCTGCTGGAACGGGCGCTGGCTCTGGGGCGGATCTGCGCGGGGTTCGGAGTGCCGCTGCGCGCAGCCGCGGCACGCTTCCCGCTGAGCCATCCTGCCGTCGCCGGGGTGCTGCTGGGTCTGCGGACCCCGGCCGAGGTACGGGACGCGGTCGCCCAGTTCCGGCGCCCGCTGCCCGACGAGCTGTGGGACGCGCTCGCCTCCTCTGGACTGCTCGGCCACGTCGGAAACCGAAGGGTGACGTCATGAGGGTCGCACTGCACACGCGCGTGCGCGAGGAGCGCATCGCCGAGTACGAGGCGGCGCACCGCGAGGTGCCCGCCGAACTGACCGCCGCCATCCGGGCGGCCGGCTGCACGTCCTGGACGATCTGGCGCAGTGGCACGGACCTGTTCCACCTCATCGAGTGCGAGGACTACGCGCGGCTGCTCGCCGAGCTGGAGAGCCTTCCGGTCAACGTCGGCTGGCAGGCGCGGATGGCCGAACTCCTCGACGTGGTGCACGACTACTCAGCGCACGGCGCCGAGGCCGGGCTGCCGGTGGTGTGGCAGCTGCGGAACTCCCCGCCCGAGGCAGGCCGGCGACCGTGACACTTCCGCGTCCGTGAGGTGTCAGGGCAGCGACAACCGATCCGACGAGGAAGGACGACAACCGTGACACAGACACCGACGGGCGCCGCCGCCCGCACGCAGGACGGGGGAGCGGTACCCCGAAGAGTGCACTGGGTCGCCGTGCTCGGCGGACTCTCGGGCGTTCTGTACGGCTACGACTCGGGCGCCATATCGGGGGCACTCGAACCGCTGACCGACGACTTCGGCCTCAGCTCCACGGGACAGGGCCTCGTCACCAGCCTGCTGCTGCTCGGCGCGCTCCCGGCCATCGTCGCCGGATCGCTCGCCGCACGGCGCTGGGACCGGCGGCACCTGCTGATCCTGGCGGGCGTCATCTTCGTCGTCGGCTCGATCGGCTGCGGGTTCTCCCCGAACGCCGCGACGCTCATGGTCTCCCGGTTCGTCCTGGGCTTCGCGGTCGGCCTGGCCAACATGTTCGGCCTCATCTACCTGAGCGAACTCGCCCCCAAGCATCTGCGCGGACGGATCACCGCGCTCTACCAACTCTCCGTCAACGTCGGCATCCTCGTGGCCTTCACCGTCGGCGACGTGCTCTCCTCCTCCGGCGCCTGGGAGTGGATGCTGGGGCTCGGCGCCCTGCCGGCCGCCGTGTTCCTGGCCGGAATGGTCCTCAGCCCGGCAGGGCCGCGCTGGCTGATGATGCACGGCAGGGCGAAGGAAGCCGAGTCCGTGCTGCGCACGCTGCGCTCCACCGACGAGGCGGCCGGCGCCGAGGTCGAGGAGATCCGCACCAGCCTGGTGGAGCAGCACGCGGGCCTGCGCGAGCTGTTCACCGGGCACTACCGCAGGCCGCTGCGCATCACCCTGATACTGACGTTCTTCCAGGTCTTCACCGGCATCAACGCCGTCGTCTACTACGCCCCGATCATCTTCGAGCACCTCACCCCCGAAGGCTCCGACAGCGCCGGAACCCTCGCCAACTACTGCGTGGGCGCGGCTCTGGTGCTCTCGACGGCGGCCTCGCTGCCCTTCATCGAACGCCTCGGCCGGGTCAGGCTCCTGACCCTCTCGCTGGCCGTACAGGTGCCGCCGATGATCGTCCTCGCCCTCTTCCCCGACGTCACCGCCGTCGCCGTCACCTGCGTGTTCGTCTACACCTTCGCCTTCGGCTTCGGCCTGGGCCCGGTGTTTTGGCTCTACTGCCCCGAGGTGCTGCCGCTGCGCGCCCGCGCCATCGGCATGGGCGTGATCACCTTCACCCAGTACCTGCTCAACTTCCTCTTCTCCCTGGTCTTCCCCGACGTCCTCCACGCCATCGGCAGCACGGTCTTCGCCCTCTTCGCTCTGCTGTCCGCCGTAGCCGCCTGGTACGTGGCCCGCCGCGTGCCCGAAACCTGTGGCAAGTCACTCGAAGAGATCGAGCACCTCTGGCTCACCGACCAGCCCCCGACCGCCCGGGCCTGAGACGAGGGCGACACCCCTGGCACCCTCGGTACCCCAGGCCCCAGGC
>NZ_JASKYT010000236.1:0-11656 GCF_041028275.1 Streptomyces sp. PU-14G | reverse complement strand
CATGGGGGGGCAGGGGCGCAGCCCCAGGAGGGGGACCGGGGCCCGGCGTGGCCCCCCACGGGTCGGCCGGGCCCCGGTCGCTCAGGAGGAGGCGGAACTCTCCGCCATTTCGGGCTCCCGCACATCGAGGGAGCCCTCTTCCACCGGCAAGCCACCACCCCGCTTCGCGGCCCGCCGCTCCTTGCGGAGCTCGACCATGGCGTACAGCGTGGGCACCAACAGCAGCGTGAGCAGCGTCGAGGTGATCAGCCCGCCGATCACGACGACCGCCAGCGGCTGCGAGATGAACCCGCCGTCGCCGGTCACGGCGAGCGCCATCGGCGTCAGCGCGCAGATGGTGGCCAGCGCCGTCATGAGGATGGGCCGCAGCCGGTGCCGGCCGCCCTCGATGACGGCGTCGATGACGCCGTACCCCTGCCGCCGGTACTGGTTGATCAGGTCGATCAGCACGATGGCGTTGGTGACCACGATGCCGATCAGCATCAGCATGCCGATCATGGCGGGCACGCCCAGGGGGGTGCCGGTCACCACCAGGAGGCCGAGCGCTCCGGTGGCGGCGAACGGGATGGAGACCAGCAGGATCAGCGGCTGGATCAGCGACCTGAAGGTCGCCACCAGCAGCATGAAGACGACCGCGATGGCCGCCAGCATGGCGAGGCCGAGCGAGGCGAAGGCCTCGTCCTGGTCCTGGGAGAGCCCGCCGATCTCGGCGGTGGCGCCCTCGGGCAGGTCGAGGGAGTCGATCTCGGTCTGCAACGCGGTGCTGACCGCGCCGGTGTTCTCCCCCGTCGGCTTGGCCGTGATCGTCGCGGCGCGGGCGCCGTCGATGCGGGTCATCTGGACGGGCCCGTCGACGGTCGCGACGTCGGCGACCTCCCCGAGCGTGGTCTTGCCGAGCGGCAGCTTCTTCAGCTCGGCGACGGTCTTGGCGGGCTGCGGGGAGCGGACGACGACGTCGCGCTCGGTGTCGTCGAGCACCGCGGTGCCGGACTTGGTGCCGCTGACGGCCTGCACGACGGCCTGGCCGAGTGCGGCGTCGGAGAGACCGTACCTGGCCGCCTCGGGCTTGGCCTTGACGGAGATACGGGGCACCGACTGGGACAGGTCGGACTGGACGTCGGTGACGTCGTCGAGCTTCGCGACCTTGGCCCGGACCTGCTCGGACGCCTTCTTGAGCACGTCCTGGTCGCCGGCCTTGACGACGACGCTGAGGTCCTGGCCGCCGAAGCCGTCGCCGGCGCTGACGGTGGTGTCGCCGATGCCGGAGCCGAGCTTGTCGAGTCCGTCGTTGACGGCGTCCTCGACCGCGGAGCTGTCGGCGGACTCCTCCAGTTTGATCTGGTAGGAGGCCTGGTTGGCGTCGGTGCCGCCGCCGAAGGCCGCCATGAGGCCGGCGGAGCCGACGGTGACCTGGTAGTCCTCGATGCCGTCGACGCCGGAGAGCATCTTCTCGACCTTCTTGGCCTGCGCGTCGGCGGCGCCGAGGCTGCTGCCCGGCGGGAGCTCCTGCTTGATGGCGAGCTGCTGGGTCTCGCCCTGGTCGAAGAAGTTGGTCTTGAGCAGCGGCGCCATGCCGAAGGTGGCGACGAGCACGACGACGGCGATCAGCAGGCTGGTGAGGCGCCGGCGGGTGGCGAAGCGGAGGATGGGCACGTACAGCTTCTGCAGCGGGCTGCCTGCCTCCTTCTCCTCGGACTTGCGGCGCTGTTCGGCGGGGTCGAGCCCGCGCAGGGACTTGGGCGCGCGCAGGAACCAGTAGGAGAGCACCGGCACCACCGTCAGCGACACCAGCAGCGAGGCGAGCAGCGCGACGGTGATGGTGAGGGAGAAGCCGCCGAAGAGGGCGCCGACCATGCCGCCGACGAACGCCATCGGCAAGAAGACGGCGACGGTCGTCAGCGTGGAGGAGGTGATCGCCCCTGAGACCTCCTTGACGGCGTCGAGGATGGCGGTGGTGCGGTCCTTGCCGTAGGCCATGTGCCGCTTGATGTTCTCCAGGACGACGATGGAGTCGTCCACCACCCGGCCGATGGCGATGGTCAGGGCGCCGAGCGTCAGCATGTTGAGCGACAGGTCCTGGGTCCACAGCACGATCAGCGTCAGCACGACGGACAGCGGGATGGAGACCGCGGTGACCAGGGTGGAGCGCAGCGACAGCAGGAAGACCAGGATGACCACGACGGCGAAGATCAGACCGAGCAGGCCCTCGGTGGTCAGCGAGCTGATCGAGTCGGAGACCTGGGGGCCCTGGTCGGCGACGACGGTCAGCGCGGCGCCCTTGCCGAGGTCGGCCCTCAGCTGCGGCAGCTTGTCCTTGACGGCGTCGGAGATGTCCACGGCGCTGCCGTCGTTGTCCATGGTGACGGCGACGGAGAGGCTGCGCTCGCCGTTGGTGCGGGTCAGCGAGGTGGCCTTCTCGGGGCTCTCCTCGACGGTGGCGACGTCGCCGACGGTGACGGGTTTCCCGGCGCCGCCCTTGCCGGGGATGGCCAGCTCCTCGATCTCCTTCAGGGAGGTGAAGCCGTCACCGACCTGGACGGTCTTGCTCTTGCCTTCCTCGTCGAAGGACCCGGCGGGCAGCGAGGCGCCGCCCGCCTCCAGCGCCTTGGACAGATCGGCCGGGGTCAGCTTGGCCGCGGCCAGCTTCCTGGTGTCGGGGGTGACGGCGACCTGGAGGTCCTGCACGCCGTCGACGGTGACCTGGCTGACGCCGTCGATGTCTTTCAGCACGGGCACCACCGAGGTGTCCAGCGCGTCGGCGAGGGCCTGCTGGTCCTTGTCCTTCGCGGAGGCGGCGAGCACGACCGTGGGGATGTCGTCGGTTCCGCCGGAGACGACCTGCGGGTCCACCCCGTCGGGCAGCTTGGCGCGGGCCCGGTTGACGGCCTGCTGGACGTCGGCGATGGTCTGCTCGGAGCCGTCGCCGTAGTCGAACTGGGCCATGACGACGGCGGAGCCCTCGCTGGCGGTGGAGTTGACGCCGGTGACGCCGTCGACGCCCTGGATGTTCTCCTCCAGGGGCTCGACGACCTGCTTCTCGACCACGTCGGGGGAAGCGCCCTGGTACGGCGCGATGACCGAGACCATGGGCAGATCGATGGAGGGCAGCAGCTGCTGTTTGAGCTGCGGGACGGCGATGGCGCCGAAGGCGACGGCGACGAGCGCCATCAGGCCTATCAGCCCACGCTGGACGAGGCTGAGGCGGGACAGCCAGGACATGGTTGCCGGGTCTCTCTCTCGGGAAAGGATGGAGCGGGTGCCGCCTTCGTGCGGGCAGACACCGGTGCCGCCTATACCTTCGCCCAGGATCGGCGCCGGTTTGTCCCCCGCAGGTCCCCTTCTGCCGAAGGCCGCGTACTCCGGCCGTAGTACGTCACCATCCCCGCTCTCCACCGAGGGGATACGCCCTCCCCTCCGGGTCCGCCGCCGAGCGGCGCCGTCACGCCTCCGGCTCCCCGCCGTAGGGCCGCACCAGCCCGCTCTCGTAGGCGGCCACCACCAACTGGGCCCGGTCGCGGGCCCCCAGCTTGGCCATCGTGCGGTTGACGTGGGTCTTGATGGTGAGCGGGCTGACGTCGAGCCGGGCGGCGATCTCGTCGTTGGACAGGCCGGCCGCCACCCGGGTCAGCACCTCGCGTTCGCGTGCGGTGAGCGCCGCGAGCCGGGACGACTCGGCGCGGGGGCCTGGCAGGTCGCCGGCGGCCCCGCCGTCGCCCTGGGCGAGGAACCTGGCTATCAGCCCCTTGGTCGCCGCGGGTGACAGCAGCGCCTCGCCCTGCGCCGCCGTCCGTATCGCGGAGAGCAGTTCGCCCGGCTCCGCGCCCTTGCCCAGGAACCCGCAGGCGCCCGCGCGCAGCGCGCCGACGACGTACTCGTCCACCTCGAACGTGGTGAGGATGACGACATGGACGCCGGCCAGGTCCGGGTCGGCGCTGAGGGCGCGCGTGGCGGCCAGGCCGTCGGTGCCGGGCATCCGGATGTCCATCAGCACCACGTCGGCGCCCCGTTCGCGCACCAGCGCCACGGCCTCGTCGCCGTCGGCCGCCTCGCCCACGACCTCCATGTCGGCCTCGGAGTCGACCAGCACCCGGAACGCGCTGCGCAACAGCGCCTGGTCGTCGGCGAGTACGACACGGATCATGCGGGGGTCTCCTTGCGTGGCGCCGTCGTCTCAAGCGGCAACCGTACGTTGACGCGGAAGCCGCCACCGGGCAGCGGCCCCGTCTCGCACGCGCCGTGCAGCGCCGCCGCCCGCTCCCGCATGCCGACCAGGCCGTGCCCGCCGCTGCCGGGCTCCCCGCCGCCGGTGGGCGCTGCGGCGTCGGACTCGTCCGGCTCCCGATCCGCCACGCCGCCCGCGCTCTCGCCGCCGCCCGCGCCGTCGTCGACGACGCTGATGTCCAGCGCCTCCGCGTCACGCCGGATGCGCACCTGGGCGAAGGCGCCGGTGCCCGCGTGCTTCTGCACGTTGGTGAGGGCCTCCTGCACGACCCGGTAGGCCGTCAGGTCCACCGCGGAGGACAGCGGGGCAGCGCCCGGGGCGAGCGCGGGGGCGGCCACCGAGACCGACAGCCCCGCGTGCCGGAAGCCGTCCACCAACTCCTCCAGCACCTCCAGCCCCGGCGCGGGCTCGGTGGGGGCGGTGCTCTCCCCCGACTGGCGCAGCAGCCCGACGGTGGTCTGGAGCTCGGCCAGCGCGTGCCGGCTGGCGTCCCTGACGTGGGCGAGGGCCTGCTTGGCCTGGTCGGGGCGCTTGTCCATGACGTGCGAGGCCACCCCCGCCTGCACGTTGACCAGCGCGATGTGGTGGGCGACCACGTCGTGCAGCTCCCGGGCGATGCGCATGCGCTCCTCCGCCACGCGCCGCCGCGCCTCCTCCTCGCGGGTGCGCTCGGCCCGCTCGGCGCGCTCCCGGATCGCGTCGACGAAGGCGCGCCGGTTGCGGACCGCCTCGCCGACGGCGGCGGCCAGCGCCGTCCAGGCGAGGACGCCGAGGTTCTCCTGCGCGTACCAGGGCCGGGCGCCGAAGATCATGGCCACGGCGGTGAGCACGCCGACCGTGACCGCGCCGACCTGCCAGCTGGTGCGCCGGTCGGTGGTGTTGCTGACGGTGTAGAGCGCGATGACCGGGGCCACCACCAGCGAGGCCTGGCGGTCGGAGCTGGAGGCGGAACCCGGGCTGCCGGCGATCAGGGCGACGGCGGAGACCAGGCTGGTCAGCAGCAGCACCGGCATCGGCGCGCGGCGGCGCAGCGCCAGTGTCCCGCAGGAGAGCACGGCGAGCAGCGCGGTCGGCGCCGTGACGTCACGCTCGGCGAAGCGGGGCTGCCCGTCGGGACCGTGCGGCTCGGTGGCGGCGCCGAGGAGGATGCAGACCAGGGCCCCCGCGGCGATGAGGGCGTCGACCGCGTAGGGGTGCGCCCGCAGGCGCTCGCGGATCTCGCGCAGTGTCACGGCAGGCACCGTCAGGCCCGGCTCTCCTGGTCTGTTCTTGTGCGGGGGGGCGGTGGTCAGCCGGGGATGAGTCCGTTGTCGCCCAGCATCTCCCGCACCTCGTCGAGAGTGGCGTCCGGCGCGGGCAGGATCAGCTCGGAGGGCTCCAGCGCGTCGTCGGGCAGCGGGCTGCCCAGTCTGCGTACCGCGTCCAGCAGCGCGCCGAGAGTGCGGCGGAAGCCCGCCTCGTCGCCGTTCTCCATCTCCTCCAGGAGCTCGTCGTCCAGCTTGTTCAGCTCGACGAAGTGCCTGTCGTCCAGCTGCACCTGGCCTTCGCCCATGATCCGCACGATCATGTCGCTCTCCTCCTCGGGCTGCGGGGGATGCCGCTCACGCCCGGCTCAGTCCTTGTTGAACCGGGGCGTGTCCTGCTGCTGGGCGCTGCTCGCCTGGCCCCCCTCGCCCTGGCCGCCTTCGAGGGCCTGCCGGCCGCCTTCGCTGCTGCCGCCCGCCAGCTCGGCCTTCATCCGCTGGAGCTCCAGCTCCACGTCGCTGCCGCCGGAGAGGCGGTCGAGCTCGGCGGTGATGTCGTCCTTGGCCATCCCGGACTGGTCGTCCAGAGCGCCGGAGGCCAGCAGCTCGTCGATGGCACCGGAGCGGGCCTGGAGCTGGGCCGTCTTGTCCTCGGCACGCTGGATGGCCATGCCGACGTCGCCCATCTCCTCGGAGATGCCGGAGAAGGCCTCGCCGATGCGGGTCTGGGCCTGCGCTGCGGTGTAGGTGGCCTTGATCGTCTCCTTCTTGGTGCGGAACGCGTCCACCTTCGCCTGGAGACGCTGGGCCGCCAGCGTCAGCTTCTCCTCCTCGCCCTGGAGGGTCTGGTGCTGCCCCTCCAGGTCGGTGACCTGCTGCTGGAGGGCCGACTTGCGGGACAGCGCCTCCCTGGCCAGGTCCTCACGGCCGAGAGCGAGGGCCTTCTTGCCCTGCTCCTCCAGCTTCGAGGACTGCCCCTGCAACTGGGTCATCTGCAACTCGAGACGCTTGCGGGAGGTGGCGACGTCGGCGACGCCCCTGCGCACCTTCTGCAACAGCTCCAGCTGCTTCTGGTACGAGTAGTCGAGCGTCTCGCGCGGGTCCTCAGCCCGGTCCAGGGCCTTGTTGGCCTTCGCGCGGAAGATCATCCCCATACGCTTCATGACACCGCTCATGGGCCTCGCGCGCCCCCTTCGTAACGGACTCAAACCCTCGGCAGATCTACTGGTCCCCAGAGTACGGGGCCCTCTTCCATTACCGCACCGTTCGGGTACCGATGCGCTCCTCCTGGAGGACGATCAGTCCCGTGTTCTCTCCGGCGCAGGGAGTAGGCGCCTCTCAGCGGCGGGGACCGGTCCTCCACCGGCCTTCCCCCAGGGGCTGGGGGACACTCACACTCACACCGTACTCTTGAGGTGTGTTCCGTAGCCGTTCGAAAGAAGGGCAGGCCCTGAAGTCCTCCGAGGACCGGGCCGAGCCCAGACAGCCCCGCGACCCGCAGGCCCCCAAGGGCCGGCCGACCCCCAAGCGCAACGAGGCGCGGGGGCCGCGCCGACCCATGTCCAGCGGCCCGATGACCCGCAAGGACGCCGCCAAGCGGCAGCGGGAGGCCCGCAGGGCCGACGCGGTCAAGCAGCGTGAGGCGCTGGCGGGGGGTGACGAGCGCTATCTGCCCGCCCGGGACAAGGGCCCGGTGCGGCGGCTGGCGCGCGACTTCGTCGACTCGCGCTACTGCGTGGCCGAGTTCTTCCTGCCCCTGGCCGTGCTCATCCTGGTGCTGAGCATGCTGCCCTCGCCGCAGCTGCGGAGCATCTCGCTGCTGCTGTGGCTCGTGGTGATCATCCTGATCGTCCTCGACTCGGTCGGCATCGCCGTCCGGCTGAAGAAGAAGATCGCCGAGCGTCACCCGCAGGAGAACCGCAGGGGCGCCGTCGCCTACGCGCTGATGCGGACCCTCCAGATGCGCCGCATGCGCCTGCCCAAGCCGCAGGTCAAACGCGGCGAGAAGCCCTGATCCGGCACGAGCTGGTCGCCCGGCAGCTCGAGGAGCGGATCGCGACGCACTTCGAGGTGGGGCGCCGGCTGCGGGTGCTGGACGTCGCTCTCGGCGACGGTGCGCAGGCGCTGCGGCTGGCCCGCGGCGGACACCAGGTGACCGGGCTCGAATCCGATCCGGGACGGCTGGCCACGTTCAGCTCCGCGCTGGAGACGGAGCCCGAGGGCATACGGGCGCGGTTCCGCGCGCTGGCGGGCAGCGGCCAGGACACCGGGGCGCACTTCCTGCCCGGCACGTTCGACGTGGTGCTCTGCCACGGCGTGCTCGACCGGGCGAAGGACCCGGACAGCACGCTGGCCGGGCTCGCACGGGTGCTGGACACCGGGGGGCTGCTGTCGCTGGTGATCCCGAACGCGGCGGCCCGCGCGATGCGTCCAGGGCTCGCCGGGGACTGGCGGGCGGCGCGGGCGGCGCTGGTGGCTCAGCCCGGCGAGAGCGACCGCTTCCTGCGGCTGGAGGCCCTCACCTCGTTCCTGGCGCGGATCGGGGTGCCGATGGAGTGCTGGTACGGCGTGGGGGTCTTCGCGGCGGACGGCTCCCCCGGCGCCGGGACGGGGGCCGGGCAGGAGCAGGCCGCCGACGCGGCCGACGAGGCGGCTGCCGACGTGGAGGAGCTCGCCTGCCGGACGGACCCCTACCGGGGCGTCGCCCCGTCGCTGCACCTGTTCGGGGTACGCGGCTGACACTGGTTCGGAGTACGCGGCTGACACCGGCGGCAGGGGGCGCCCCGTTCCGGCAAGGGGCTGGGGCGCCGCCGGCTCAGACCGCGGGGAGCTGGCTCTCCGGCGGCTCGCGGAGCTCTATGTCGGCGATGTCGATTCCCTGCTCGCGTGCCAGGTGCGCCAGCGTCTGGGCCCGCGCCTCCTCGGGAGCCGCCGTGTCGATGAAGGCCCCCAGCCACTCCCCCGTCCGCCGGTTGTAGGCGAGCCGGCGGGAAGCCGCCGCGCTGCTGATGGTGCCGGTCTCCTCCACCGCGAAGTCCGTGCCGATGAGCGCCTTGCCGACATGGGACGCACAGGCGTCCATGAAGCGGGGGCTGGGGCGCTCGTCGCCGCCGTAGAAGAAGGCCTCGATCAGCTCGGGCCCGCGCACGGACCGCTCGGCGAAGATCCCCGCCTTCTTCAGCGTCGTCAGGGCCTTCTCGCGTTTGTCGGCCGGGCCCCGCAGGACCACGTAAACAGCGCCACGTACGTTCATGCGCACCGAGGGTAGCGGCTCGGCGCGGGCACCGGCGCAACGCGCCGCGGGCGCACGGAAGTTGGCGGGCGCACGGCGCCGCGACCTCCGGCAGGGGGCGGCGCACGGGTGGCGCCGCCCCGCGGCCTCACTCCTCGGCGGCGCCCCCGTCCTCCCCCTCCGCACCGGACGCGTCGTGCAGGCTCATCGGGCCGTAGACCGTGGAGCCGTCCTCCTGAAGGGTCACCTGATCGGTGCCACCCTCCAGCAGTTCCCGCCAGACCTCACCGATCCACGACTCGGCGTCCGACTGGGTGGGGAACTCCTCGGGCTGGACCGCCGGTTCCGTCTGCGAACCGTCGGCCTTCTCGAACCGCCACGTCCACGCCATCGATGCCTCCGTCAGATCGGCAGTTGCTCCCGGAAGCGTAGTCCCCTGTGCGCGTCCGGCGGCAGGTCAGGAGACGATCGGAGGGTGGAACTCACTCTGCTCGGCACCGGCTCACCCGCAGGACTCCCCGCACCCGACTGCCCCTGCGCGCGCTGCGCCGCCGCGAGGGGCGACCGGGCGCGCGCCGCGACCGCGCTGCTGGTGGACGGCACGCTGCTGCTCGACCTCACCCCCGGGCCCGCCTTCGCCGCCGCCCGCGCCGGAGCGTCGCTCAGCGGCGTACGCCAGGTGCTGCTCTCGCACCCGCACGACGGTCCCGCGCTGGAGGTGCCCGCCGGTCTGCCGGCGCCCGTCCGGGTGCCGGACCGGCAGGAACTGGCGCTGATCAGCGGACACCGGGTGCGGGCCCTCGCGCTGGACGCGCCCGGCACCGGCTACCTGGTGACCGGGCCCGACGCCCGCAGGCTGCTGTACCTGCCGCCGGGCGCGGCACCCGCCGGGACGGGCGCCCCGCACGCGTACGGCGCACCCTGCGACCTGGTGCTGCTGGACGTCCTGGGCCGCCCGGACGCGCTGGCCGCGCTGCGGGACGCCGGAGCCGTCGGCCCCGCCACGGACGTACTGGCCGTCCACCTCGGGCACGACGTGCCGCCCGGAGACGAGCTGCACCGGCGGCTGGCGGCAGCGGGCGCCCACACCGTGCCCGACGGTACGACGCTCACCGTCGGCGCGTACGACAGCGCCCTCGACCTGCCTTCGGTCCCCCGCCGCACCCTCGTGCTGGGCGGAGCCCGCTCGGGCAAGTCCGTCGAGGCCGAGCGGCGCCTTGCCGCCTTCCCCGGCGTGGTCTACGTGGCCACCGGCGGCAGCCGCGACGACGACCCCGAATGGGGCGCGCGGGTGGCCGAGCACCGCGAGCGGCGCCCCGCCTCGTGGCGCACCGAGGAGACCTGCGACCTGGTGCCCCTGCTCGCGGACCCGGGGCCGCCGCTGCTCATCGACTGCCTGTCGCTGTGGCTGACCCGCACGATGGACGAGATCGAGGCCTGGGACGACACCCTGTGGGCGCGCGGCGGCGCCGCCGCGCTGGCCGAGCGGGTGGGGGCGCTGGTGGCGGCGGTGCGCTCCACGCCCCGGCGGCTCGTCGCGGTCAGCAACGAGGTCGGGTCCGGCGTGGTGCCCGCCACCCCCGCCGGACGCCGCTTCCGCGACGAACTCGGCCGCCTCAACGCCCGGTTCGCCGACGAGTGCGAGCACGTCCTGCTGACCGTCGCGGGCGTGCCCGTGCCCCTGCGGTGAGCCCACCTGCGGCCCCGGGGGGACAGTGCCGAAGCCGCCCGGAGCCCAGCTCGCCGCGAGGGATGAAGCGTGCGAGGGACTCACGTACGCTCCCAGATCATGAGCGAGCGCAGCCTGGACCTTGACGACTTCTCCGACCTCATCGAACGGCCGCACGGCGCCCTGCGGCGGCAGGCCGAGGAGCGGCGGGCGCTCACCGGGCTGCCCCCGCAGGCGCTCGGGCGCCTCGACGACCTGGGCGAGTGGCTCAGCTCCGCCCAGGCCCAGGTCCCGGTACGCCCCGTCGCCAACCCCCGGCTCGTCGTGTTCGCCGGCGACCACGGCGTCGCCGAACTCGGCGTCTCCACCCGCGAGGCCGGCACCGCGCACGAACTCGTCCGCGCGACGCTCGACGGCGCCTCCCCCGCCGCCGTACTGGCACGCCGCTTCGAGGTGCCCGTGCGCGTCGTCGACATGGCGCTGGACTGCGACCTGGCCGAGCTGCCCGCCGAGGTCACCCGGCACCGGGTCCGCCGCTCCTCGGGGCGCCTCGACACCGAGGACACCCTGACGCCCGAGGAGGCCGAGGAGGCCTTCCGCGCCGGAATGGCCGTCGCCGACGAGGAGGCCGACGCGGGGTGCGACCTGGTCGTCCTCGGCGACCTCAGCGTCGGCGGCACCACCGCCGCCGGCACCCTGGTCGCCGCCCTGTGCGGCACCGACGCCTCCGTGGTGACGGGGCGCGGCGGCGGCCACATCGACGACCTGACGTGGATGCGCAAGTGCGCCGCCATCCGGGACGGGCTGCGCAGAGCCCGCCCCGTGCTGGGCGACCAGCTCCAGCTGCTGGCCGCCGTCGGCGGCGCCGACCTGACCGCGATGACCGGCTTCCTCCTCCAGTCCGCCGTGCGGCACACCCCCGTCCTCCTCGACGGTGTCGTCTCCGCGGCCTGCGCGCTGGTCGGCCAGCGGGTGGCCTTCCGCGCGCCCGACTGGTGGCTCGCCGGGCAGTTGGGCGGCGAGCCGGCCCACGCCAAGGCGCTCGACCGGCTCGCCGCCGACCCGCTCCTGGAACAGGGCGTCGCCGTCGGCGGCGGCACCGGGGCACTGCTGGCCCTGCCCCTGGTACGGGCCGCCGCCGCCCTGGCCGCGGAGCTGCCGGCCGACGCCACCGACCCCGCCTCGTCGCCCTCCCCCGCCGACCGGGGCGCACTCGACGCCACCTGAGCCCGGCGGGACCGCGCCACCCCCCGCGGGCTGCGCCCGCACGAGGGCGGGGCGGGCTCACG
>NZ_JASKYT010000235.1:0-10827 GCF_041028275.1 Streptomyces sp. PU-14G | reverse complement strand
GCCGGGGAGGGAACCGGCAGGGGCGCGGGCCCCATAGGATTGGGGCGGACAATCCGCAACTCACCCATCAAGAGGACCGCCGCATGCCTGGCATCTCACGCGAGGAGGTCGCCCACCTCGCGAAGCTGGCGCGTCTGGAGCTGAAGGACGAAGAGCTCGATCACTTCGCCGGTCAGCTCGACGACATCATCGGCGCGGTAGCCGCCGTCTCCGAAGTCGCCGACGACGCCGCCGTACCGCCGACCTCCCACCCGCTCCCGCTGACGAACGTCATGCGGCAGGACGAGGTCCGTCCGTCGCTGACCCCGCAGCAGGCGCTTTCCGGAGCGCCTGCGCAGGAGCAGCAGCGTTTCAAGGTGCCGCAGATCCTGGGGGAGGAGTGACCGGGATGGCCGGTGAACTGATCAAGCTGACCGCCGCCGAGCTGGCGGCGAGGATCGCGCGTGGCGAGCTGACCGCCCTCGAGGTGACCGAGGCGCACCTGGCCCGGATCGAGGCCGTGGACGAGAAGGTCAACGCGTTCCTCCACGTGGACAGGGAGGGCGCGCTGGCGCAGGCCCGCGAGGTGGACGCCAAGCGGGAGCGCGGCGAGAAGCTGGGCCCGCTGGCGGGTGTGCCGCTGGCGCTGAAGGACCTGTTCACCACCGAGGGTGTGCCGACGACCGCGGGGTCGAAGATCCTCCAGGGCTGGGTGCCGCCGTACGACGCGACGGTCACCAAGCGGCTCAAGGACGCCGATGTCGTGATCATCGGCAAGACCAACATGGACGAGTTCGCCATGGGGTCCTCGACGGAGAACAGCGCCTACGGGCCGACGGGCAACCCGTGGGACCTGACCCGTATCCCGGGTGGGTCCGGTGGCGGCTCGGCCGCCTCGCTCGCGGCGTACGAGGCGCCGCTGGCGATCGGTACGGACACCGGTGGCTCCATCCGCCAGCCGGCGGCCGTGACCGGGACGGTCGGTGTGAAGCCGACCTACGGCGGCGTCTCCCGCTACGGCATGGTCGCCTTCTCCTCGTCGCTCGACCAGGGCGGCCCGTGCGCCCGTACGGTGCTGGACGCGGCGCTGCTGCACAGCGTGATCGCGGGCCACGACGAGAAGGACTCGACGTCCATCGCGCAGCCGGTCCCGGACGTGGTGGAGGCCGCGCGGAACGGCGAGGTGAAGGGCCTGCGGGTCGGCGTCGTCAAGGAGTTCCGCGGCGAGGGCTACCAGGCCGGGGTGATGCAGCGGTTCGACGAGGCGGTCGCGTTGCTGCGTGAGCTCGGCGCCGAGGTGGTGGAGCTGTCCTGCCCGTCGTTCACCAAGGCGCTGGCGGCCTACTACCTGATCGCGCCGTCGGAGTGCTCCTCGAACCTGGCCCGGTTCGACGCCATGCGGTACGGGATGCGCACCGGCGACGACGGTACGCACTCGGCGGAGGAGGTCACCGCGCTGACCCGCGAGGCGGGCTTCGGTGACGAGGTCAAGCGGCGCGTGATGCTGGGCACCTACGCGCTCAGCTCCGGCTACTACGACGCGTACTACGGGTCGGCGCAGAAGGTCCGCACGCTGATCACGCGGGACTTCGAGAAGGCGTTCGAGCAGGTGGACGTCGTGGTCTCGCCGACCACGCCGACCACCGCCTTCCCGATCGGGGAGCGCGCCGACGACCCGATGGCGATGTACCTCGCCGACCTGTGCACCATCCCGTCCAACCTGGCGGGCAACTCCGCCATGTCGATCCCGTGCGGTCTCGCGCCGGAGGACGGGCTGCCCGTGGGGCTGCAGATCATCGCCCCCGCCATGGCCGATGACAGGCTCTACCGTGTCGGTGCGGCCGTGGAGGCCGCCTACCAGGCACGTTGGGGTCACCCGCTGCTAGAGGAGGCACCGTCGCTGTGAGTTCGAAGCTTGAGAAGGCCAAGGGTTTCAAGAAGTCCAGGACCGGGCTGTACTTCTCCATCGCCACGTCGCTCATCGGTGTCCCCGGCACCGTCAAGCGCGCCAAGGAGGCGAAGAAGGAGGGGGACACGCTGCAGCTCATCGACGTGGCGGTCTCCGCGGCCGGCATCGTCACCGGCGTCGTGCTGCTCGTGCGTGAGCTGCGCCGCCTCGACGTCGACGACATCCTCGACGACTGACGCGGGCAAGAAAGGTTAAGTTTTCCGTGACCGTCACCGAACTGGTGTCGTACGACGAGGCGCTGGCCTCCTACGACCCCGTCATGGGCCTCGAGGTCCACGTCGAGCTCGGCACCAGGACCAAGATGTTCTGCGGCTGCTCGACCGAGCTGGGCGCCGAGGCGAACAGCCAGGTGTGCCCCACCTGTCTCGGCCTGCCCGGCGCGCTGCCCGTCGTCAACAGGACCGGCGTCGAGTCGGCCATCCGCATCGGCCTCGCGCTGAACTGCTCCATCGCCGACTGGTGCCGCTTCGCCCGGAAGAACTACTTCTATCCGGACATGCCGAAGAACTTCCAGACCTCCCAGTACGACGAGCCGATCGCCTTCGACGGCTATCTGGACGTCCAGCTGGAGGACGGCGAGGTCTTCCGCGTCGAGATCGAGCGCGCCCACATGGAGGAGGACACCGGCAAGTCCACCCACGTGGGCGGGGCCACCGGGCGCATCCACGGCGCCTCGCACTCGCTGCTCGACTACAACAGGGCCGGCATCCCGCTCATCGAGATCGTCACCAAGCCCATCCAGGGCGCCGGTGAACGCGCCCCCGAGGTCGCCAAGGCCTACGTCGCCGAGCTGCGCGAGCTGATCAAGGCGCTGGGTGTCTCCGACGCCCGCATGGAGATGGGCCAGATGCGCTGCGACGTCAACCTCTCGCTGCGCCCCAAGGGCGTCGAGAAGTTCGGCACCCGCAGCGAGACGAAGAACGTCAACTCGCTGCGCAGCGTCGAGCGTGCGGCCAGGTTCGAGATCCAGCGGCACGCCGCCGTGCTCTCGTCCGGCGGCACCATCATCCAGGAGACCCGCCACTTCCACGAGGAGGACGGCTCCACCACCTCGGGCCGGGTCAAGGAGGAGGCGGAGGACTACCGCTACTTCCCCGAGCCCGACCTGGTGCCCGTCGCGCCCTCGCGCGAGTGGGTCGAGGAACTGCGCGGCACGCTGCCCGAGCTGCCGCGGGTGCGCCGGATGCGACTGCGCGAGGAGTGGGGCATCTCCGAGCACGAGATGCAGTCGGTCCTCAACGCCGGTGCGGTGGACCCGATCGTCGCCACCGTGGACGCGGGCGCGCCCGCCGACCAGGCCCGCAAGTGGTGGATGGGCGAGCTGGCGCGCCGCGCCAACGAGGACGGCGTCGAGCTGACCGCCCTGCCCATCACGCCCGAGCAGGTCGCCCGGATCTGCGCGCTGGTCGCCGAGGGCTCGCTCAACGACAAGCTGGCCCGGCAGACCATCGAGGGCGTGCTGGCGGGTGAGGGCACCCCGGACGAGGTCGTCGACAAGCGCGGCCTGGCCGTCGTCTCCGACGAGGGGGCGCTCGGCGCCGCCGTGGACGAGGCGATCGCGGGCAACCCGGACGTCGCCGAGAAGATCCGCGGTGGCAAGGTCCAGGCCGCCGGCGCCCTGGTGGGCGCCGTCATGAAGGCGACGCGCGGCCAGGCGGACGCCGGCCGCGCCCGCCAGATGATCCTGGAGCGGCTCGGCGTGGAGGGCTGACCTCCACGCCGCGACGCCGGCGGCGCCCCGCGGGGGGCGCCGCGCCACGGTCGCACGAGGGCCCGGCGGTCGGTGACCGCCGGGCCCTTGCTGTGGCCGGGCGGTCTCGGGTCTGGTCCTTGCTGTGGCGGGGCGGCTTGGAGCCCGGGGCCTCGCCGTGCCGGTGCTGCGGCGCCGGAACCCGGACCTCCCGGCAGGTGCGCCGCCCGGGGCCCCGTACAGGTCCCGTGTGTCAGGCGCGCTCCGCCGCGAACGCCGCCACGTCCACCATGACCTCGGTGAGGGGGCGCGGCGGTGTGCCGTCCAGGTGGCGGTATTCCGAACCGATGGTCACGACCAGGCGTTCCGTCAGGGCGAGTTCGGGCCGGCGGGCCTCGTCGGCCACCTTGCGGGCCGCGTCGAGTGCGGAGACGCCCCGCGCGTGCAGGGTGTGCGCGCGCTCGCGGAGGTGACCGAGGTAGTCGATGTGGGCGCGCAGGCCGCCGGGGTCCAGCACGGGGCCGTGACCGGGGACGATGGTCTCGGCGCCGGTGGCCAGCACCTGCTCGCACGCGTCGATGACGTTGGCGAGCGGCCCCGCCCAGTGGATCGCGTGGTCGCCGGGCGACTCGGGGGTCGTACCGAAGACGATGTCGCCGGTGAAGACCACGCCGTGCTCGGGCAGGTGGACCGTCATGTCCCCCGCGGTGTGCGCGGGCGGCAGGCTGGTCAGCACGACAGGGTGCGTGCCGACGGTCAGCTCCAGTTCGCCCTCGAACACCGTGGTGGGCGCCACGACCCGGGTGGCCGACCAGTCGAAGTGGCCGAAGTGCCGGGCGAGGTAGGAGCCCAGGGGCGAGTCGCCCGCCGCCTCGATCAGGCCGCGCAGTTGCTGCGGGGTCGGTTCGATCTCGAGGTGGTGGCGCGCCTCACGCGTCGCGATCACCTCGGCGCCGGGCAGCACGTCGGCGCCCCACAGGTGGTCGCCGTTGGCGTGCGTGACGGCTATGCGCCCGATCCGGGCGTCGCCCAGGACCCTCTGGGACGCGGCGAGGAACGCCTCGGCCATCGGCCGGTCGTAGGGCGTGTCGATCCACAGGCCTTCCGACGCGCCGGCGACCAGCCCGCAGTTGGCCAGTCCCCAACCGCGTCGCGGAGGGTTCCACAGGTAGAGGCCGTCACCGAGGGTACGGAGGTTCGAAGGAGTGAGCGCCATGGGGCCGATTATGCCGTCGGCCCTCTCGGCGGCTGCGACCGCGGCTCGGTCGAGAGGTCAGCTGTCCATCGCGCCGGGGATCTCTCCCGTCTCGGCGACCGTGCGGGCGATCTCGCGCAGTTTCACGTTCTGCGTCTGTGAGCTCTCCTTCAGGACGGTGAACGCCTGCTGGGCGGGTATGGAGTACCGCTCCATGAGAATGCCCATGGCCGCGCCGATGTCGTGCCGGGAGGCCATGGCCGTCTCCAGTTGCGCGTGGCTGCGGGCGCTGGAGAAGGCGACGGCCGCGTGGGAGGCCAGCAGCCAGCCGATGTGCTCGGAGCGCTCGGTGAAAGCGCCGGGATCTGGCGAGTACATGTTCAGCGCCCCGAGGTTGTCGTCCTCGGTGTACAGGCAGAAGCCCATGATGCTGCCGACACCCAGTTCCCGGGCGCGCGGCACGTACCGGGCCCAGCGCTCCTCCTCGCGGGTGACGTCCTCGATCCGGTAGACCTCGTGCGCGGTCCGTGCCGCGTCGAAACAGGGGCCCTCGCCGACCTCCTCCTGCAGCGCGTCGGAGGTGTGCACCAGGTCACTGTTGGCGGCCAGGGTGCGCACCCGTTTGCCGCCCTCGACCACCAGCACGCCCGCGTCCTGGCAGCCGTCCACCAGCTCCACCGCGTGCGCCACGATGCGGTCGAGCGTCTTGTCCACCGAGGTCTGCGCCAGCAGGTCCCGTGCCATGTCCGCCAGCCGTGTGGCCAGCTCCGCGTCCGCCTGCGTCAAAGCCCGTCGCCTCCCACACCGCTCGGCCGTTCCGCAAGAAGCACGCTACCCCCGGCGGATGTGTGCGGCCCACTTCGCGGTGCGGCGACCGGAAGGACCGGGTTCGTTCCGGGGCCGGGGGGGCGTTCCGGGGCCGGCGGGCTGCGGACGCGACGACGGCTGCCCTCGCCGGGTGGCGAGGGCAGCCGTCGTGGTGGCGCCGGTGCCACCGGCACCGGTCTACCGGTTGGTGAAGATGTTGCCCTGGTTCTGGCCGTGGGCACCCTGCGCGCCCATGCCGTACTGGGCGCGCAGCCCGCCGCCGATCTCGGCGCCCTGCGGCGGCAGGAGCTCGCTGGGCTGGACGAGCGCGTAGCCCTGGCCCAGGAAGGAGAGCTCCCAGCCCTCGCCGGTGCTGCCGCGGCGGCGCCAGACCCCCTGCGAGGAGGTCTGGGCCTGCATCTGGACGCGCAGGCCGCTGGACCAGGCGACGACCGCGTCGGAGTCGGCGTTGACGTAGGTGTCCGGGGTGACGTTCAGCAGCAGCGGCTGGCCCGAGGTCATCAGCGCGACCCTGCCGGAGCCCGTGATGTTGAGGTTGTAGGCGCCGGTGCCCGAGATGCCGAACTGGCTGTCCACGGAGATGATCTCGTGGTGGAGCGTGGAGTCCATGGCCAGGACGTAGGCGGCGTCCACGGTGAGGCCGTCGTGGTCGACGTCGACCACGTGGACGTACTGCGCCAGGTTGGCCAGGAACACCGTGCCCTGACCGGAGCAGCGCATCAGCGGAAGCTGTTCGCGGGCCGGGCTGCGGCGCCCGCCGCCGCCCCGGTACTCGGCGTCGAACTCCAGCAGCCCCTGGTAGGCGACCATGGCGCCCTGGCGGGCCAGCACGTCGTCGTGCCCGGTCAGCTGGACCCGCAGCAGCTGCGGGTTCTGCACGGCGTACCGGTCCTCGGTCTGGATCTCGGCGTAGCCGAAGAGTGAGCTCTGCACGGCTGTTCTCCTTCCCCCTCAGCCCCGGATCCGGATGCGGTCCGTGCTGTCCTCGTTCGGCTGGACGACGACGAAGCCCTGGCCCGAGAAGGCGATCTGGTAGGCCTCACCGCTGCCGCGGCCGATGAGAGCGCTCGCCTTCATGCTGCGCTTGCCCTTCATCTTCAGGCCGCTGGACCAGGCCACGAGCGCGTCCGGGTCGACGTACGTCTCGTCCTCGCCGCGCCCGCAGTCGACGACGACGGGCGTGCCGCGCGAGGTCAAAGCGACCCATCCCGTGCCGCGGACCCCTACGTTGAACAGACCCTGACCGGCGAACTTGGCCAGCCCCTTGACCCGCTCGACGCCCCACTGGAGGTGGGCGTCGAAGGCGAGGAGGTTGGTGCCGTTGACCGACAGCGACTCCTCGTTGAGGTTGAGGCAGACCACGTCGGCGCCGTAGTCGGCCAGGTAGAGCAGGCCGTCGCCGCGGCAGAGCATCAGCGGGTTCTGCTCGCCGGTCAGCCACTGGGACGCCATCTGGCGGACGGCGGGCGGATTGGCCTCGTACTGGACGAAGCCCTCGTAGGCGACCATCGAGCCGGGACGCGCGAACAGGTCCTGGCCCGACTGCATGGCGACCTTCACCATCTGGGCGCCGTGGTTCTGCATCCTGGCCGCCACGGGGGCGGGCGCGAAGCCCGCGAGTGCTGCTGGCTGGTTCATGACGGGCTCCCCCTCAGACCTCGTACGGCTGGACGACGATGAAGTTGCCGGGCGCGCCCCGGAACTGGAGGTTCACGGTCTCCCCGCTGTGCCCCGGATAGGCGTTGCGGCGTAGCCGCACCTGGCTGGAAATGATCACCTGGGCCGCCGCGGACCAGGCCACCACGGCCTGCGCGTCGGCGAACGTCGTGGGCGTGACCGGCAGGACGACGGGTGTGCCCTGCGTCTTGACGACGACGGTCCCGGTGCCGGTGAACTGCATGGTGAACAGCGCGCCGCCGGGGATGCCGTGGCCCTCGATCCGGCGCACCTCGTGGTGCAGCGACTCGTCGAAGGCGAGCACGTTCTCGGCGGAGACGCAGAGCGAGTCGCCCTGGAGCTCCACCGGGTGCACGTGTGCCGCGTTCTCGGCGAAGAAGACCTGGCCGCGGCCACTGCACCGCATCAGTTGCATCTCCTGGCCGGTCGCGTTGCCGACCACGCGCCCGGTGAATCCCGCGCCCTTGTAGGAGAAGTCGACCTTGCCCTGGTAGAGCACCATGCTGCCCTGCTTGGCGAGCACGGGCTGGCCGTCGACGCCGATGTCGGCGCGGACGAGGGACGGGTTCTGCAGCGTCCAGCGCTGACCGGTCGGCACCTCGTGGAACTTCTGGAGCGCCGCGCCGATGCCGGCGGCCGGGCCCTGCGGGATCTGCGGTGCCTGGCCGCCGCCGAAGCCGCCGGCGCCCGGCGGCTGCTGCGGGGCGAACGGGTTGGACAGCTGCTGGCCTCCGGGCGGTCCGGGCGGGCCGGGCGGCCCCGGCTGCACAGGCGCCTGCGGGGCTCCGTACTGCTGGGGAGCCTGAGGGGCCTGGGGCGCTTGCGGGGCCTGGGGCATGCCGGGGGCGCCGCCGTACTGCTGCCCTCCGGGCGGCGGCCCGGGCTGCTGCGGCGGAGGCGGTGCCTGGCTGCCGTGCTGCGGCTGGAAGGGCGAGGGAGCGACCACGGTGGGCGCGCCGTGCACGTCCGGCGTCGGCGGCTGCGGAGCCTGYGGCTGCTGGGGCGCCGGGGGCTGCTGGGCGGCCTGCGGCTGAGGCTGTGCCGGGGCCGGGGCCGGGGCCGACGGGTGTGGCGCCTGCGGTGCCTGCTGCTGTGCCGGGGCCGGAGCCTGGGGCGCCGGAGGCTGCTGCTGTGCGGGCTGCGGCTGCTGCGGAGCCGGCGCCTGGGGTGACTGCGGGGCCGCTCCGGGCGGCGGCGCGAAGCCGGGCGCGGGCTGCTGCGGTGCCGCAGCGCCGCCCCCGGGCGGCGCGAAACCGGGCACACCCTGGTCAGGGGCGGCCTGCTGCCCCTGCCCCTGCTCCTCGGCGACCTCACCGCCGAAGTTCTTCAGCAGCGCGTCCAGCCCGCCGTCGAAGCCCTGGCCGATCGCGGCGAACCGCCAGATGTCGTTCTTGCGGTAGATGTCTCCCAGCATCACCGCCCGCTCGGTGCTGAACTCCGAGCCGTCGAAGGCGTACCGTGCCACTTCCTCGCCGCCCGCGACGATGCGGATGTACCCGGGCCCGACCTGCGACATCTGCCCCGCGCCGTCGAGCGCCGCCGTGAAGGAGAGCCGCTGCACCTGCTGGGGTATGTGCTCCAGGGTGACCCGGAAGGACTCGGTGTCCCCGGCCTGCGCGCCGAGCAGTTGGAGCGACTCCTCGGGCGACTTGGGCTGGTTGAAGAAGATGAAGTAGCGGTCGTCGGAGAGCTGCTCCTGCTCGTCCAGCCCGAAACAGCTGATGTCGAAGGAGAGTCCCCCGCCGGCGATCTGCACGCCCACGTACAGATCGGTGCCCGCCGTCAGATCACTGATCTTGGCCTTGTGGCCGCGCTGCAATTCCCTGGGCATACCTGAACGACCGTCCCCCATCCCGTGGTGGTGCGTGCTGCGGGCCATGCGGCCGCCTTCCGGCTGTCCTTGTGCCCGGTCGTCACGTCCGGGCGGGACAGTTCCCACAGGCTAACGGGTGCCGCGGGCCCGGGGCCCTGGGCAGGGTGTCACGGCTGCGTCTCACAACAGCACCGGCGCCGTCTCCGGATCCTCGAACCCCTCGTCGTCGAACGGGTACAGCGGGCGGGCCACGTGGTGGTGGCCGAGCCGGAGCAGGTCCTGGTCCACGCCGCCGGGGGTCAGGGCGAGGAGCCAGTCCGCGGCCATGTCGTACAGCTCCGGCTCCAGGTAGCCGATCTTGACGACGACGAGGTCGTACGCGCGCGGGTCGAGTTCGCCGAAGTCCGCCCTGGTGTGGAACGGGGTGCGGCGCTCGGTGAGGACGGCGGTGACGCCGCCGCGGCGCACGGCTGCGGCCCGCACCCCGCCGAGCGTCTGCAACGAGACGACCCGTCCGCTCAGTTCGCAGGGCTCGGCGTGGGCTCCGCTGCCCGCGCTCACGTGCCCGCCGACCTTCAGCGCCACCTCGGCGCCGGTGCCCGCGGCGAAGCAGGCGGCCACGGCGGCGGGGTCGTGGATGCCCGGATGCAGGGCGGTGACGCGGCCCGACGCCAGGTCCTCGTTGGCGAGCAGCCTCCCCAGCATGTACGCCAGGTCACCGGCGCCGCCGGCTGTCGGGTTGTCACCGGAGTCGCTGATGAGGAAGGGGCGCGCGGTGGAGGCCACCGCCGCGGCGACGCACTCGTCCGCCTGTCCGGTGGGTCCGACGAAGGTGAAGTCGTGCCGCGCCTCCCAGTAGCGCCGGGCCAGGCTCCCGGCCTGCTCCAGCGCCAGGTCGGCGTCGTCCCCGGTGACGACGACGGCGGCCCGGCAGCGCGGCTCGTCCGCCCACGCGTAGCCCACCCAGACCGCGGCGTCGCAGATCCCGTCCATCGCCTCGATGCCGGCGAGTGAGCCGTAGAGCGACTTCGCGGGCTCCAGCCGGGTGCTGGTCTTCTCGCCGGGCAGCAGGACGGGCACCTGGACCCAGGCGCGGTGCGGCCGGCCCGCGCCGGTGGCCAGGCGCTCGACGAGTTTGCGGGCGGCGCGCTCGCGGGTCTCCCAGGCGTCCTCGTGCGGGGCGAGCCGGTGCGCGGTCAGCAGGTCGAGGTGGCGGGCGAAGTCGTGGGAGACGTTGCCGTGCAGGTCCATCGCAGCGGAGAGCAGCGCGTCGGGTCCGGCCGCCTCGCGGACGGCGGCGGTCAGCTCGGCCTCGGCGTCGGTGAGCCCGACGACGCTCATGGCGCCGTGGATGTCGTAGACGAGACCGTCCAGCGGGGCGGCGTCGCGGATGCGGTCGGTGAGCTCGTCGCGGATGCGCTCGAAGGTCTCCCGCACCACGGGCCCGCCCGGCAGGGCCACCGCGTGGACCAGCGGCACCCACTCCACCAGGGGCGCCATCGCGTCGTCGGGGCGCGTCCAGGTGTAGCGGGCGAGCAGGTCCGCGCCGCGGGTGACGCGGAAGTCCTCGTAGGAGGAGCGGTGGGGGCAGAACTCGCTGGACTCGATCGCCATGCCGCCGATGCCGATGCGCAGCCTGCGGCGCGGGCCACCGGCGCCGGCGGGGCCGGGGAGGG
>NZ_JASKYT010000234.1:0-11007 GCF_041028275.1 Streptomyces sp. PU-14G | reverse complement strand
GACACCCAGGAGCAGACAGTGGAAACCCCGATACCTCTCAACGGATTCATTCAGATCGCCCTGGTGGTCGAGGACATGGACCGCGCTCTCGACGCCTGGTGCGAGCTGCTGAACACCCCGCGGCCCCACGTGCGCGTCACCCCCGCCGAGCCCGATCCGGATGAGTCCTATCGCGGCGAGACGGCGTCCTACGGCCTGAAGTTCGCCGTCATCGAATGCCCGGAACGCGGCTTCGCCATCGAACTGCACGAGCCGGATGAGAACCCCTCCACCTTCCGGGAGTTTCTCAGGGAACACGGCAACGGCGTGCACCACATCGGCTTCCAGGTCGGTGCGGCACGCGACGCGGTGGTCGCCGAACTGGGCGATCTCGGCTACCCGGTGCGCAACATCGGCCACTACCCCGGCGGCAGCTGGACCGTCGTCGACAGCGAAGCGGACCTGGGAGTGAACCTCAACATCAAGCCGGTGGCCTGACACCGGGGCGGGCCCGCCGGCCGACGGTGGCCAAAAACGCGGACGGGCCCGCCCCGACAAGCCTCACTCGAAGAAGTGGCGGTCCTCCTCGGAGAGGTACCGGCGGGCCTCCTCGGGTATCAGCGTGACGCCGAGCCCCGGACGCTCACTCACCTCGATGTGGCCGTCGACCACGATCTGCTCGGGCCACCCCTCGACGATGTCGTACCACCAGGGGTGCTCGGGCACCGGGTACTCGAAGGCGATGAAGTTGTCCGGGAGCGTCGCACACACCTGCACCAGGGCCCCGAGGCCGATCAGCCCGTCGTACACGCCGTGCGGCGCCATCGAGATGCCGTGCAGGTCGGCGTACTCGGCGATCCACTTCAGCTCGGCGATGCCGCCGACATCGGCCGGATCGGGGCCGATGACGTCGACCGCGCGCTGTTCGATCAGGTCCCGGAAGTTGTGACGCAGATACAGCTGCTCGCCGGTGTGGATGGGGGTGGCGGTCGCGTTGGTCAGGTCCCGGTACGCCCCGGCGTCGGTCCATGGCACGTAGTCGCCGGTCAGAAGGTCCTCCAGCCACACCAGGTGGTACGGCTCCAGACGCCGCGCGAAGCGGACGGCGTCGCTTCTGGTCCAGCCCGGGCCGCAGTCCAGCGCCAGCCCGACCTCGTCGCCGAGAACCTCCTTCATGGCCGCCACACACTCCACGGTGTGCTCCAGCCCCCGCTCGGTGAGCAAGCCCCGGTTGGGGTGCGGCGCGCCGGTGCGCACCTGTGAGTAGGAGTAGCCGGCCATCTCCCCGGCCATCGGGTCGTGGTATCCGATGGCCTGCTTGATGAGGGTGAAGCCCTGGGGAACGTTCTTGAGCCGGCGCATCAGTTCCGCGAAGTCCTCCGGCTCGTTCCCCGCGCGGGGCACCCGGACCCCGCCGTTGTAGACGCGCACCCGATCCCGCACCCTGCCGCCGAGCAGCTTGTGCACCGGCAGCCGCGCGGCCTTGCCGGCGATGTCCCACAGCGCCATCTCGATGGCACTGACGACACTGCCCCACGGCTTGTTGCCGCCACGTCGCCGGATGCGCAGCAGCACGGACTCGACGTTCGTCGGATCCAAGCCCACGACGAACTCCGCGAAGTAGGGGACGGATGCCTTCGCATGCGGCTTGTACGACTCGATCTGCCCGTACCCGTCGATGCCCTCGTCCGTCACGACCCGGATGACCGGGCTGTTCCCGAGGAGGGCGCATTTGACGGCAGTGATCTTCATGATGGTCCTTTCCGGTGATGCGGCGGTGGTCGATGACGCGGCGGTGACCGGTGATGCGGCGGTGGTCGATGATGCGGCGGTGACCGGTGTTGCGGCGGCGGCCGATGACGCGATGGCGGCCCATGCCGTGGCGGCGGCCGTTGCGTGATGGCGGGCGATGACATGGCGGCGGCCGGTGGTGCGGATGGCGTGAGGAGGGAGGCGGGGGAGGCGCGGTCAGCGGAGTGGCGCGGAGGCGGAACCGCCGGCGTCCGTGGGCGCGGCGTCCTCCTCGTCGCTCCCGCCCGCGACGCCCGGTGCTTCGGTGGCGTGCGGTGACTTCCCCGCTCCCTGCGGGTCCTGCGATACGGCCCCGGGCCCCCCGGGTTGCTCCTGGTCAGGGTCGTCCCTGCCGAGAAACACCACCATGAGCAGCGCGTTGAGTACCGCAGCCGCCGCGGCCACCAACCAGATCGGCTGCCAGTCGCTCAGGTCGGAGGTGGTGGCGTTGCCGATCACGCTGTTGTAGATCGAGCTGGCGGCCACCGCCCCCAGCAAGCTGCCGACACCCAGCTGGAAGAAGAAGACCAGTGCCTGCGCCTGCGACCTGAGGGCGGGGGCCACCATGCGGTCCACGTACATGTAGATCGTGACCATGAAGAAGTCGGTGGTCACGCCGTGCAGTGCGACGACGGTGACGGCGAGCCAGACCTGGCCGTGCGTGAGCGTCAGGAAGAGGACGCAGCGGAGGATCCAGGTGAGCGCCCCGGTGACCAGGATCTTCCGGAAACCGAACTTCACCAACAGGCGCGGCAGTAGCAGCATGACCACGAATTCCGCCGCCTGCCCGATCGACATGATCGAGGCCACGTTGTGCACCCCCGCGGCATCCAGGTAGGTCGCGCCGTAGTCGTTGTAGGTGGAGGCCGGTATGAAGGTCAGCAGGATGCAGGCGATCAGCACGACGAACTTGCGTTGCCTGAAGAGGGGAAAGGCGCCGGCCCCGATCATGTCCAGGGGCCGGAAGCTGCGGCCCTTCGAGAGCGGGGGAGTGGAAGGCAGGGTGAAGGAGTAGAGGCCCAGCGCGAACGAGACGGTGGCGGCGATGTAGAAGATCGCTGGATGGGCCGAGAGGCCGCCCTGCCCGACGACGATCCCCGCGATGATCCATGAGCCGGTGCCCAGCGCCCGGAGGTAGGGGAAGACGTGCATCCGCCCCTGGAGGTGCGCGAACGAGATGGAGTTGGGCATCGCCTGGGTCGGCTGGAAGAACAGCATGAAGAGGAACAGCAGGAGCACGAACAGGGCGCCCTCGCGGTTCACGATCGCCTGTGGCATCAGGACGAGCAGCGCCCCGCCGGCCAGGTGCAGGACGCCGAACACCTTCTGGGCGGGAAAGAAGCGGTCGGCCAGCGCCCCTACGAAGAGGGGCGAGATCATTGCGGCGATCGCCGCGAAGATGAAGACGAGACCGATCTTGTCGCCCAGGCCGTTCTGACTCATGACCAGGCCCATGGTCGGCTTCCAGGTGCCGAACACGAAGTACTCCAGCGCCAGCATGGCGCCCAAGCGCGCATACAGTCCCGGGGGTGGTTGGTGCATTGGTGATGGCCTCACGACTTCTGGCCCCGCGGCGGGCGGGGGAAACTGCGGGCACACGCGGCCCGTGACTGACCGCCGGACGGCGGGCCACGCCCTGTGAGGCTTGTGCGGCTGTCCGGCACGACGAAGCCGGGAAGTGAGACGCGTTGGATCATTCGGCAGTGATTCACTTCCTGTCAAGTTCGGGCCTGCTTTTTGAGGCGCTTTTATGACTGGAAAGAAATTAATGAGGCGCTCTTGTGGAAGATAATGACCGCTTCCTAGCATCGACCGAGACGGAAACCGGGGAGTGAGACACCTGCGTACCCCGCACGGCATCAGGCCGTGCGCGACCACCCGTCCGCCCCCAGGTGCCCCGGCACTCCGACCGCAGCCCGCCGACAGGCCCCCGGCACCCGTCCCTGACTCCGCAGCCCCGTCCGACCGCGTGACCGCGTAGCCGCGTCCGCGTCGACGTGATCGCGCGATCGTGACAGACACAACTGCCCGGCTGGCAGACTGGCGAGATGACTCCGCATGTGGTCTCGGTCATCGGCAGCAGCCCGGGCGTGGGCAAATCCACGCTGTGCCGAGCGGTGGCGGAGTGGCTTGCCGATACCGGCGCGTCCGTCGACCACTTCGAGGAGGCCGACATCCTCACTCGGGGGGCGTTCCGGCCGGTGGCCGAGGAGTTCGCCGGTGGCAACGCCGCCGTCAGTCCTTCGACCCTGACCGAGTGCACTCGCGCCTACGTCGCCGAGGCAGTGGCGCAAGGCAAGGACTACGTCGTGACGGACGCTCTCGTACCGTTCATCCCTTCCCTCGTGGCATGGGGCCACGACGAGCGGACTCTCTCCCGGGTGATGGGCGAGTTGGTCCAAGCACTGGAGCCGGCGGCGCAGGTCACCATTGTGTACGTCCACGACGACCCGGAGCGGGCACTGCGCCGCGCGGTGCAGCGCGAAGGGGACGCATGGGCGGACTGGTATGTGCGCAAACTCGCCGGTTCCCCCGGCACCCGGGCAGTGCACGACCTTTCCTCGGCCGCCACGCACCTCCGCTTCGAGGCCGACCTGACGCGCCGTCTCCTCGACCAGACCCCGTGGCACGTTCTGGCCGTCGACGTGGGGGCCCGGAACGCTCAGGAGGCCTTCGCCTACACGCGACACCACCTAGTGAAGAATCCCTGACTCAGGCCACCAGCGGAGCGTGGCGCGACATGACGTGCCCCCGTCGCGAGGGAGCGTCTCGGGCCGCTCCCGGAGCCGGTCTGAGGGGGTGGGCCGACAGCGGTCGGCCGGGCGCGGCCCTTGCGGGGGGTCTGACTGAGCCGTTTACGAGGGGAGGGGGACGCCGTTGCTGCGCAGCACGTCTCGCAGATCGAGGATCAGTGGGAACACCTCGTGGTTGTGGTCCTCTCCCTGCTCGTCCCAGGCATGCTGCTCCGCCTCCACCGCCATGCGGTCCTGAGCGAAAACCCGTTCGGTGAAGCGCCGGATGAAGGGCCAGGCGGCATGAAGCGCTCCCGGGATCGGCGGCTTGGCGATCATGAGCAGTCCGTATGCCCGATTGACGCGCTGCTCGGCGTCTTCCGGTACGTAGGCAGCCCAGAGGGAGAAGGCGGGGAGTTCCGTGTTCGTGGGCGCCAAACGGAGTGTCTGATACGGGTACTCGGTGCGGATGGTGATGACGTCCGACCCCGTGCTCCCTTTGCCGCCCTTGCCCCCCTTCGCGGAGAGGAGACCGGCGCCGAAGTCCTTCTTCCCCTTGCCGGAGGTGAACAGGTAGCGGGCCTCCACGGACTGCGGCCCGGCGTCGTACCCGAGGAGCTTGGGCTGAATCCGGCCGATGACACCCCGGTGCAGGAACTGATGGTTCATGTCGAGCAGGTTCTCGTGCATGAAGGAGTAGTGGCAGCGCACGGTACGGGAGAACGTCATCGTTCTGTGGTGGGGCGAAGCGAACTCCGGCAACTCGGGCAGCGGTGTCGCAGCCGCCTTCTCCGGATCGCCGGGGAACACGAACACCAGGCCGTAAGCTTCCCGGACCGGGTAGGCGCGCACGCCGCGCGGCGGTCGTTCCCCGCCCTTGGGCAGGTAGGGAATCTGACAGATGCGGCCGTTCCCCCGATACGCCCACGCGTGATAGCAGCAGCGGAGCGTCTCGCCTTCCACCACACCCATGCTCAGCGGAACCTGCCGGTGAGCGCAGCGATCCTCCAGCGCGTAGACCGCTCCCTGCCCGCCCCGGTACAGCACGATGCGTGCGCCTGCGAACGCGGCAGCGAAGGTCTTGCCCTTCAGCACCTTGCGGGACCGGGCGACCGGATACCAGAAGTGCGGGTTGATTCCGACGCGTCGCAGATCCGTCACCGGCTCGGGCAGGCGATCACCCGCAGCGGGGGAGAGCTCGTCCGGCCGTGGTGCGACGGGGCCACTGTCTGCGGCTTTCTCCTGAGTCACGAGATGTTCCCTCACCTGTAGGTGGGCCGGTACGGGCGGAGGGGCCCGTTCGCGCACGAGGAGAGCCCGGCGCACGACGGGAGCCCGGGACGGGCCGGCCTTCGCGGCCACGTTCTCCTTCCCCGGTACCGAGCCGTTCCCCGGTAGCGAGCCGATGAGGCTCGCCCCGGCGAGTGACACAACGGACCGGGCGGGAGGAGTAAGACCCGGGGGCCCGTGGCCGGCGCTTCGCTCACTGTTCGCCTGAAGACCGCCGCCGGGGGGCGGTAGCGGGGCCAGGACCGGGGCCGGGGCCGGGACCGGGCCTCGGCTCATCGGTCGCCGCGTGTCCGGTGGCGGCGTCCGTGTGGTCATCGGTCGGTCCAGCGGCCTCAGCGTCGCCGACGAGCCCGGTGGCGAGAACGTAGTCGACGCTCACGTCCCGGTACTCGACCCCCGCGCTCACGCGCTCGGGCAGGTGGCGCCGCACGCTGCGGGAAGTGGACCGGCGGCCCGGAGAGCCGTGGAACGCCACCCGGGCCTGGGGCTCGTCCGGGAAGCGAAGGCCGACCGCCCGCACCGAAGAGGTGAGCGAGATGTCCGGCGTCTGCTCACGCCGACGGTTCACCGTCTCGGCCGCGGTGTCGCCGGTCTCCTCTTCGGCGTCCCCTCCGTCGAAAGTGGACTGTGCCGACCGGCCCCGGCCGCTGTTCCCTCCGGTGTGGCGGCCCGTCTCCCGGCCGGTGGCCTGTTGTGCGTCTGTGCGGCGCGCCGTTCATGGCGGCTCCCGCCTGCGCCTGGGGTCTCCGCGCTCCGCCGTACGCTTCGAGGTCGTACGCTTCGAGCGTCGCCCCGCTCGCCTGTCGGAGTCCTCCTCGTCTTCGGGCGCCGAATCGGCGGAGGCGCCGAGCTCCCGCACGGTGTCCTCGCCACCTCGCGTCGTCTTGCCGACTGCCTGGCCCGCTTCCTCGCCCACGACTTCAGCGGACTCGCGTGCGCCTTGCCCCACGTCCTGTGCGGCGTTGCCTGCGCCTGCGCCCACGTCCTGTGCGGCCTGGCCTGCGCCTGCGCCCACGTCCTGTGCGGCCTGGCCTGCGCCTGCGCCCACGTCCTGGGTGGCCTGGCCTGCGCCTGCGCCCACGTCTTGTGCGGCCTGGCCTGCGCCTGCGCCCACGTCCTGGGTGGCCTGGCCTGCGCCTGCGCCCACGTCTTGTGCGGCCTGGCCTGCGCCTGCGCCCACGTCCTGGGTGGCCTGGCCTGCGCCCGCGCCCACGTCCTGGACGGCCTCGCCTGCGCCCGCGCCGACGCTCTTGGTGGCCTCGCCGGCTCCGTGTCCCAACTCGCCGACCGCTTGCCGGGCCCCGCCGCCGAGTTCCTGCGCCGCGGCCCCCACACCCTGGGTGACCGCCTCCAGGATCTGCGGGTTCTTGTCGACGCTGCGCAGCACCCGGTCGATGATCCGTGCGACGTTGTCCAGGCGCACCTTCAGCAGCGCCTGAGCTTCGACACCCTTGATCTCCAGCTGGACCCGGCCGAGGTCGACGTCGGCGCCGACGTTGAGCTTGAGCAGGTCGAGAACCTCCGCCTGGAGGGAGACGCGAGCGTGGAGGTCTTCGACGTCGAGGTGGATCTCGTCGACCTCGAGCTGAGGGACGTCGAGCAGGACGTCCGTGCCCTGGTCGGTGTCCTCGCCTGCGGGGAGAAGCTCGCCCTCCTGCGCTTCCTGATCCCCCTCGTCCCCCTCGTCCCGGTACCGGTCGTCCGGGTGGCGCGCCTGCCTGCGGGCGGTTCCTGTCTCCTCGTCGTCGGCTGTGTCCTCGTCGTCGACGTACCCGGCGTCGTCACGCTGCTCTTCGTCCATCACGCGGCCTCGCTGTCCCTGGGGCGGGCGTCAGCAACAAGAAGGGCATACCAGATGCTTTATCCTCTTAGCCACTGTAAAGCGGACAGTTCGCCCTGTCGTGGTGAAGCCTGCGGCTCCCGGCGCGCAGTGGGGAGAGGGGGTGTGGGTCTCGTCCGCTCACACAGTCACCCTCACCCGGTCGGCGTCCAAGTGGAGCGAGCGAGACGGAAACTCACGTCGTCGATCCGGAAGGTGGGATGACTGCGGCGCCGCACCGAGGCCCGGCAGCTCCAGTGCTCGTCGGACCATCCGCCGCCACGGAGCACCCGGTAGCTGCCGTACACCTCGGCGTCGTAGACGTCCCAGCACCAGTCCCACGCGTTGCCCAGCATGTCGTACAGGCCCCACGGGTTGGGCTGCTTGCCGCCAACAGGGTGAATGTGTTCGCCTGAGGTCGCCCGGTACCAGGCGATCTCGTCCAGTCGGCCGTATCGCGGGCCGGTGGTGCCTGCACGGCAGGCGTGCTCCCACTCGGCCTCCGTCGGGAGCCGGTACCCGTCGGCGGTGGTGTCCCACTCGGCCGTGTCGTCGGCATCGAGCCGGTACGCGGGTGTCAGCCCCTCCCGCCGGGACAACGCGTTGCAGAACCGGACCGCGTCCCACCATGAGACGCTCTCGACGGGCAGCCGGTCGCCCTGGCCGGTGCTCGGCCGACGGCCGGTGACCTGTGCGTACAGCGACTGGGTGACGGGAAACGCCGACAGCTGGAACGGTGCGACCTCGACCGACCAGGTGTGTTGCGTCCGCCGATCCGACAGAGTCACCCGTCCCGGCGGGACCGCGATCATCGTGTCCCCCAGCGCCGCGTTCATGGCAGGTCACCCTAACGGCACGCGCGCACCGCCAATCGGTGGGGCCACTGTCTCCGTTCGCTCCGTGGGATCCGTTGTCCCCGCGAGAGCCGCGAGAGCCGCGAGAGCCGCGAGAGCCGCGAGAGCCGGGAGAGCCGCGAGAGCCGTGGAATCCGTGGGGCCCGGAAAGGTGTCGGGTCGCTGGTCGCGCGCGACCGCGTCACACGTGCCGTCAGTGTTCGGCGGGTGAGGGGGGAGTGGGTGTCAGCCCGTCCATGGTGAGGTCGAGAAGGCGCTCGGCCTGGTCACGTTGGTCCGGCTTGGCGGAGGTGAGGGCGATTCCGGCGAGGGCGGCTGACAGATCGGAGGGGCGGATGTCGTCGCGGAGCACGCCGACGGCGGTCCCGGCTTCCATCAGGGTGTCGATGGCGGTCTGGATCATCTCGCGGCTTCGGCCGTAGGGGTCGCCTCCCGAGGCGACGACGGCCCGCAGGGCGTCCGCCATGCCCATTTTGGCGGTGGCGTAGTCGATGAAGCGGCCCATCCAGGCGCGCAGCGCCTCGCGAGGGGGCATGGTGTCCAGAAGGCCGGGCACCGCGTCGCACAGGTGCGCCACTTCGTTGCGGTAAGCCGCCTCGATCAGCGCCTCCCGTGTGGGGAAGTTGCGGTAGAGGGTGCCGGTGCCCACGCCCGCCTCCTTCGCGACGCGTTCGAAGTTGGCGTCGAGCCCTTCCTCGGTGAACACCCGTACCGCCGCGGCCAGGATCTTGTCCCTGTTGCGTTGTGCGTCGGCCCGCAGCGGGCGCCCCGTATCCCGTGCCATCGGTGGTCCGCTCCCTCGTCCTCGATTGCCAAGTGGAGGTGCCTCCACTTACGCTGGTGGAACTGGAGGCGCCTCCAGTTTCCACTCTAGCCATGCGCTGCGGGTCACTCCCCGCTGTGAGGAGCAATCGTGTCCGCAATCGAAGGCAAGGTCGTCGCGATCACCGGCGCCAGCAGCGGAATCGGCGCAGCGACCGCGCTCCTCCTCGCCGAGCGCGGCGCGAAGGTGGTGCTCGGCGCTCGCCGTACGGACCGCCTCGAGGCACTGGCCTCCCGTATCGAAGAGGCAGGGGGCCAGGCTGCCCATGTGGTGACAGACGTGAAGCGTCGCGGGGACCTGGCCGACCTCGTCAAGCTGGCCTGCGACCGCTACGGCAAGATCGACGTCCTCCTCAGCAATGCCGGTGTCGGACCCATCTCCCCGCTGGACGACCTGTGCGTCGACGACTGGGAGGACATGGTCGATGTCAACTTCAAGGGCGTCCTCCACGGAATCGCGGCGGCCCTGCCCGTCTTCCGGGCGCAGGGCTTCGGGCATTTCGTCAACACCGTCTCCACCGCGGGACTGCGCATCGTGCCGAACCAGGCGGTGTACGCCGCCACCAAGAACGCCGTCCGCACCCTCTCCGAGGGGCTGCGCCAGGAGGCCGGCGACAGGGTGCGCGTCACAGTGGTCTCGCCGGGTATCACGCGAACGGAGTTCGCCGACTCCGTGGCGCCTCGGATCAGGGCTCAGGCGCTCGAGAGCATGGCTGCTCTCGCGATGCCGCCGGAGGCTGTCGCCCGAGCTGTCGCCTTCGCCATCGAGCAGCCGGCCAACGTCGACGTCGGCGACATCGTGGTGCGTCCCACGGCGCAGAACTGAACACCGATCGTCGTCCCCCCGGACTCTCGGGGGCGCGGGAGCAACGGAGGCGACATCGCGGAGCTCGACGCCCCTTCGGTGACCGTCAGTTGCTGGCCCAGGCTTTCGTCGAGGAGGTCGGCCTGGGCGCCGCGACGGTGCCGTTCCGTCCGGACGGAAGAAGCTCGGCGAGCTCGTTCACGCGTCCTCCTGCGGCGAGTCGCCCCCGCTCTCGAGGGCCGAGTAGCCCTTTGACCTCGCACAGTAAAGTTTTCTGTGCTGTAGCCAAATCTATTGTGGTGGTAGTCGAACTCGGTTAGCTTCTCCGCCGTGAGCACAGACCCTGTCACGGCCCGCACTCCGGGCGAGCGCCTCCGCAGCCGCCGACGAGCCCTGCAACTCACCCTCAGCGACGTCGCCGCCCAAGCCGAGGTCACCGAGGGCCATCTCTCCTCCATCGAGCGCGGCCGCTCGAACGCGAGTGTGCTGACCCTGCAGCGGATCTGCGCGGTGCTTCGCCTCAACGTCGGCGACCTCTTCGCCCAGACCGAGTCCTCGGTCCAGCCGGTCCTGCGATTCCGCGACGCCAAGGGCGTGGCGTTCGGTGAGGACGCCTCGAAGATCAAGCTCACCCCCGCACACTTCGACCATCTCGAACTCCTCCTCGGCCACTTCGGACCGAGTGGGTCGACGGGCGTCGAGCCCTACACGCACGGCGATTCCGAGGAGGTCCTCCTTGTCATCGCCGGCGAGGTCGAAGTCATGATCGACGGCGAGACCCACGTCCTGTCGGCCTTCGACTCGATCCACTACCGCAGCAGCCAACCGCACCGCGTCGTCGAGAGCACGGGCACCGAGGACGCGCGCGTCCTGTGGGCGATGTCCCCTCCGACCTACTGAGACCCCCTACCGAGC
>NZ_JASKYT010000233.1:0-10400 GCF_041028275.1 Streptomyces sp. PU-14G | reverse complement strand
GGAGATCTACTACTACATCGCCTACTGCCCCGCCCAGACCACCCTGGATGACCTGATCCGCATCGTGGGCAGCCGATGGGCCATCGAGGAATGCTTCCAGAGCGCCAACCACGAATGCGGCCTGGACGACTACCCGGGAAAGCAGAAACGGATCCTCCCAGCTCATCCACCTCAGCCTCGCCGAGATCAGACGCCTGATCACCCGCCTCACCGACCGGCGCCCCACCCCGGTCGACGACGTTCTGCACTGGTCACACTGGCGCCGACGACGCCAGCACCAAGCCCGCATCAGCCACTACAAACGACGCGGACACAGCCCCTGACCTGGCCACCAGCCACCGCAAGCACCGTTGCAGTACTAGGACTCCAGGCCCCGTTCCTCCATGGCCGCTTCGCTACGCCGATTTGCTCGTTCCTGTGACTGGCTGAGGACCTTGGCGTAGACGAACGCCCAGCTGTAGAGAGCCGTGCGGACGGTCCTGGCGTCAGGCATGCCCTTCGTGTCCTTGACCAGCGCGGGCGTGACAGTGGCCATGGCCATGGCCTCGGCCAGGGTTCGCCGGGTTGAGGCGGGGGAGTCCGTCCATTTCATCTCGATGTAGTTGCGGGCGTGCTCGTACCACGAGATGTCCCGCGTCTTGGTGACCAAGGACTTCGGCAGGCCACTGTCCACGTCGAACGGCTCTCCCTCGCGGGAGGCCGTGATGAGCTGGGCTCGGCGGCTCTCCGCCAGGCCCAGCGTGAGGAACGATTCCGAGTGCGGGCGTGTGCACTACCTTCCAGCGCAGTTGGAAGGCGTGCTTCCATCCCTCGCGCTTGCGGATGGCCCAGATCTTGACGGTGAAGCTCCACTCGGTCACGCCGCCTCCAGCTCTGCCTGCAACTCGTCCAGGTCGCTTCGACGCACCCGCAGGTGTTCGTTCGGTAGCCGCCGCGCGCGGTCCCCAACCTCGGTTCCGCCAGCGGTACCAGGTGGCGCGAGTGATCCCGAGCTCATCCAGCACGGCGGCCAGCGGAAGCAGTTCATCGGTGGGTGCCGTTGCGCGACGGTTGGCCAAGGTGCTCCTCCTCCGGGGCGTGCGGCTGGACTGACGGGCCGCTGCCGCAGAAACCGCAGAAACCTGCGTGCTTGGCTTCTGACCAGGGACGTCGTGGTTGGTTTGCTGGATGCCGCAGAAAGCTGGGGATGTGCCGCAGAAATACGGGTCAGTTGGGCTCTCCGGGCCGTCGGCAGCAGCACGCGGCCATTTGTGCGGCGGTTCCGCTGCTTTCTGCGGAGACTGGCCCGACGCGGTGCCGAGGATGCTGCGCTGCTGGTCAGCGCGCCCGCCGTGGGGTTTCTGTTGTGGCTGCGGTTTGTGTGGCCGGACGGCGGCGCGCGGGGCTGTACGTGCGGTCATGTCAGCCCCTCCCGCACTGGGGGTGGATGAGGTACCGGGGGGCCTGTGGACGGCCGCGCTTGCCGTTCCGGGGCGGTGTGTCGGCGAAGTATTCGCCGATCTCGATGGCGGCCAGCATGGTGCTGTCAGCGATGGGCTTGCCGTATCCGTCGTGCAGGTGCGCGGCCAGGTGCAGCAGACCGGCGATGCGCGCGATGGCGCCGACCAGCTTGCCCGCCCACTTCTGGAGGTGGCCCAGCTTGCCGCCCGGAGTTGGATCTCCAGCTCTTCAGCGCCTTGTCGGCGGCTGGAGTGAGCTGGAGTGCGGCCGGGTCTGTCCAGTCCGCCAGGGAGAGCGTGAGCGCGCGCTCCGCCAGGCGCTCGAAGCCTCCCACCGGGCACTGAATGACGTTCTCCGCGTCGCTGACAGTAGGGGTGACCGCCTGGCGGCCTATGAGGACGTTGCAAGCTCGTGTGACGACAAAGAGCGGGGCAGCCAGGATGACGACGATCCGCACCTTCGTGCGGATGCGTTCGGCTGACGGCCTGGCAGAAGACCAATTCAGGGCCACGCGTTCAGCACTGCTCAGCGCTTGATGCGTCCGCGGACGGCGAGAACAGCGAGGGCGAGCAGTGCGGGTTCCAAGAGGCGGGAGGTCATCTCGATGTAGGTGCCGGCGGTGGTGAGATTCTGTCCGCTGGATCGGAACACTACTGAGTTAAGCGTGACGTTCGCGGCTTTCTCGAAGCGCTTGCCGGTGAATCTGTCCCCGGTGGGGTTGCGGGGGTCGTCCTTTTCTATCTCGAAGGTGACCCTGCCTCCGCCGGGCGGCACGGTGCCAGTCGCTTGCTGCTTTGGGGAGTCCTGAGGGAGTCCGAAGCCCATCAGCAGCATGATGGTGACTAGCATGGCGACAGCGAGCCACCCCAGAGCACGGGAGGCGCGCAAGCCATAGCCTGACAGCGCCCAGTAGCCGTGCAATAGTCCGCGTTCCGCGCGGGTGGTGCCGGTGTGGTCGTGGCGGCGCATCTCCATCTCGCCGTAGTAGAAATCTGCTGCACCCGGCTCGTTTTTGCCGTCCTCGTACGACTTGCGCAGCGCCCGGTACACCGGCGCCAGTTGCGTTGGCCCGACGTGGTCGGTGTTGAATACCGCCGCGTTCCATTCCTGGACTGCTGATGGCTGGTTCGCGCGCCAGTGGTGTTCTTCGGCGAGGACGCGGCGCTGGGTGAACCGTACCGGGTGCCAGCGTCGCCAGGTTGTACCGGGCGGGACGGTGCTGAAGGAGCACGCGCCTTCCAGTCGTAGTTGGTCAAGGTGCACGGTGCCGGTAAACAGACACCTCGACAGGTCGATGTCGGCGAGGACAAGATGAGCTGCGTCCACCCCCCGCAGCGACGTGATCCGCACGGTGGCGTCGGGCACGTCAGCAAGAGCCTGCTCTGCCAGTTGTTCGCCGTGGAGTACGAAAGGGACGGCCTCTCCGGTGATCGTCAGGGGGTACTCGAAGACGGCGTGGGCGAAGTCCACCATTGCGTATCGCAAGCGCAACTCGGCCGTTGACGACCAAAGGGTGCGCTGGCATTCAAGGTGGCGAGTGGCGAATGTGAGGGTTGCCGGGCCGTTGAACACTGCCCCGGACAACTTCACCCACTCTGCGCACACGAACGGCCCGAGGCTGACCGGCTGTTCAAAAACTGCCTGCTCGAACCAGGCGGTGTCCTCGAAGGCTGTCTCCTCGAATCCGGGGACGCTCTGGAAGGTAGCCGACTCGAACCAGGCGAGCTGCCGGAAGGTTGCTGACTTGAACCAGGCGTCCCCTTGGAAGACTGTCGACTGGAAGCTAGTAGTGCCCTGGAAGGCCACCGATCCGAAACCAGCGGCCTGTTGGAAGGTTGCCTCGTTGAACGAAATGGATGCTTCGAAGGTTGACGATTCGAAATCGGCGAGGCGCCGGAAGGCTGCTGCCCTGAACCAAGCAGCGTCCTGGAAGGCTGTCGATCTGAACCAGACATTGCTGTGGAAGGCCGTCGAGTCGAACCAGGCGGTGCCCGCGAAGGTCGCGGAGGGGAAGCACGCACCCCGTTCGAAGGTCGTGGAGCGAAACCAGGCTTTACCGAGGAACGTTGCCGAGTCGAAGTAGGTCTCGCCGAGCCGGGGGTGCCCTGTGGCAGGGTCGCGGACGGCGTCGAGAAGAGCATGCAGAAGGGATTCGGTGAAGGTGGTGCCGCGGTGGTCGATGTTGGCGCCTGGTCGCAGGTCGGCCAGGTAGGCGTCGCGGTCGGCGTCTGCCAGGTGGGCGAGGCATGCGGTATGTCCGGGGACGTGGACGCCGGGGCAGCCGACCGGGTCGGTAGCAGGGTCTGCGCCGTGGGCGCAGTGCGGCCAGGACGGCGCCCCGGGCATGGGCTGTGCGGACGTGCTCATCGCGTGGCGGCTCCATGATCTCTGGCGTCAAAGGGCGAACGGGGTGCGTGCTGGCCCCTCGCTGGTAAGGGCCTGACCTCACGGACGGGATTCTGGCGGTGTAGCGGCCCATGACCGTTTCCCCCGCAGTGATGGGCGTTCGGGACTGGTAGGTGGTCCGGACTGCGCGCCCTGGTGGCTTCCCCAGGTCAGCGACAACCTGGCCGCCTCCGCAGCCGTCCGTATCGGTAACCTTTCGGCCCCACGACGATGAGCGTCCAGCCCCGTTCCTCCCCGTCCTGCGTCAGCTACCATGCAGCCCACCAAAGGGCCGATGCCCTGCGTCCGGCGGAACTTCCCCGACCAGTCAGTCCCCACTGGTAACAAGCCTGCCAGGCTCGATACGGCAGCACGGGATCGAGTAAAAGATGAACACCAAACCGCTGCCCCCCGCCGCCACCCCCCGGTGGGCTGGCATGAGTTCCAGCTCCGGGGTGACGGAGGGCGACGATCACTGAGGCGGCAGGGGAGAAGTTGAGGCATGCTTCTCGCCTCCCACGGCGCTAGAGAAGAGAGCCTTGCGTTGTAGCCCGGCGTGGTCCAGGCGAGCCCACCATCGAGGCGCGTGGACCAGGCGTGGACCCAGCGGCGAAGATGCCCAATGAAGAAGGGCAAAGGCACTGGCGAAGGCCAGTTGCCAGTTCCCGCATCAGGGGCCTGTAAATCTGCCGGCTCAGCCTTCCCAGGTTCGAATCCTGGCGCCGCCACAGCGGAGTAAAGACCCCTCCCACCTCGCGAAACAGCAGGTGAGAGGGGTCTTTTCGTGCGCCGGGCTCGCCATGGGGCTCGACGGAGCCCGACTCGCGCAGGCCACCCGCCGGCCACCCGTCGCGGGCGAGTAGGGGACCTCGACACGACAGCTCGGGTGACGCCACGACGGATCGCGCTCCTCTAGTCGTCAAGAGGACATGAGGACTCGTATGCTGAGCACCGCACCAGCGACAGGGGATGAGCGCAGTGGCGAAGGCCTACGAGCAGATCGCGGACGACCTGAGAGAGGCCATCCGCGCAGGTGAGCTGCCTCCTGGTGACAAGCTGCCGACCGAGGCGGAGCTCTCGAAGAAGTACCGGAAGACCCTGCCGACGGTCCGGCAGGCCCTCAGCCTTCTGCAGACGGAAGGGCTGATCGAGAAGCAGCACGGTCGGGGCAGCTTCGTGCGCAGGCCGCGCAAGCGCGTGACCCGCGGCAACCTGCGTCACCAGTGGGAGAAGAACCGCGCTCTGATTCCTGACGAGGAGCGGGCCCGGACGGGAGCCACGGAACACGACACCGGTCTCGAAATGGATGACCTGCTCTTTCACGCGCACTACCGCGAAGTGAGGGCGAGTGGCGATCTCGCGGCCGTCTTCGGCCTCACCGAGGGCTCAGCCCTGATCCAGCGGAACTACCGGACGAGGTACAGGGAGGAAGACGCTCCCTTCAACCTTGTGACCAGCTACCTCGTGCGCGACCACGTCTCCGGCAACCCCCGTCTGCTAGACGACGCGAACGAACCGTGGCCCGGTGGGACGATGCACCAGCTCCGGACGGTCGGCATCGAGATCGACCGCATAGAGGAGCACGTCACCGCTCGGCCGCCGACAGCGGAGGAAGCGGAGGAGCTTCGGCTCCTGCCCGGAACCTCCGTGCTCATCGTCCGGAAGGTCTCACGCGATGTCGAAGACCGCGCGGTCGAGGTCACGGACCTCGTGCTGCCGGGCGACCGCACCGAAATAATCTTCACCACGCAGCTCGAAAGGTGGTGACCCCTCGTGGGTCGCGTCGTCGTCGTCACCGCGGTGCACGGTCCATCGGCCTTCCATCTGCCCGACGCGTGGGAGTCGCTCAAGGGGCAGGAGCTTCCCCCCGGGTGGGAATGGCAGTGGGTCATCCAGGAGGACGGGGAGAGTGACGACGTCGCGCCCCACGTCCCGCGGGACGACCGCGTCTCGTTCGGGCAGGGGCGCGCGGGCGGGCCGGGCGTCGCCAGGACACTCGCCCTCTCCCGGGTGAGCCAGGACGTCGACCTGGTGCGTGTGCTGGACGCCGACGACATGCTGACGCCCGGGGCGCTGAGCCGGGACGTCGCCGTCCTCTCCTCGCGTCCCCACCTCGGCTGGACCACCGCGAAGGTGCTCGACCTGCTTCCCGACGGCTCGACCGTCGGTTTCGACCAGGACCCGCCCGAGGGGGCCGTCGAACGCGGCGCGGTCCTGGAGCACTGGCAGGCGCATGACTACCGGGCCCAGGTGCACCCCGCGACCCTGTGCGTCCGCCGGCACCTACTCGCCGCCCTCGGCGGCTGGACCGCGCTTCCGGCCTCCGAGGACACCGGGCTCCTCCTGGCCCTCGACGCCGTCGCGGAAGGCTGGTTCCACGGTGAGCCCGGACTCCTCTACCGGAAGTGGCCAGGGCAAGCCACAAGCCAGCCGCAACACGCGCAGACGGTCGAACGGGACGCGCGCATGGCCGTCGTGGAAGCCAGGGCGAAGGCGCTGCGCCACATGCGCTGGCAGTACCCCCCAAACGAGTAGGCCGCGTGCGGTCGACGAAGACCTGATCAGTCTGTGAAACGGCCCCGAGCGTGTCCCGCTGATCATTCTGCCGCACCGGGAGGGCCCAGGGCCCGTGGCCTGGGCCCTGGGTAGGGCGGCCGGCTAAGAAAGAGCGGTTGCGGGCCCGGGCTTGGCCGCCAGCCGCAGGCCGATCTCCACGAGAGTCCACCCGAGGCGGGTACGGAGGCCCGGGCGGTGCCGGGCCGCGGTGGCGAGGCGGTACGCGTCGACTTCGGCACGGAGTTCGACGGCGCGGGCGTGGTGCAAGACGAGGTGGGTCTCGGGGTGCATCGGGCTGCGGCCTCAATCCGTGGTGAGGGGGAACGCGTGTGTGTGGATCCGTACCTGGGCGGTCCCGGCGTCGTCTTCGTCGGAGGCGTGGTCGCGGTAGGTGTCGATGAGCGCGTGCATCCTCTCGACGAGCTCCCGGGAGCGTTCGGGTGTCAGCCACAGCGTCGCGCTGCTCATGTCATAGGTGCGGTTCCACTCCTCCGGCCATTCCAGGCGTTTGGCGAGCCATGCCGACAACTCTCGTGCATGGGCGCCGGCGACCTCGTGGAGGTAGACCTCGGCGGCACCGCGCACGTCCGGGCCGGCATCCGTGAGCAGTGCGTCTTCGAGGCGTAGGCCCTTGTAGACCGCCCTCCACCACCGCTCCCGCCCCTTGCCGCGCTCGGGGGCGTCCTCGATGAAGCCGTGGAGGGCGAGTTGGCGCAGGTGGTAGCTGGTGGCTCCGCTTGACTCGCCGAGTGCTTCGGCGAGTTGGGAGGCGGTGGACGGACCGTTGAAGCGCAGGGCGTCCAGCAGCCGCATGCGCAAGGGATGTGCGAGACCACGCAGGGAGCGGGCGTCGAGGCTACGGACCTGAGGGTCCTGTGGCTCGTTCATGGGCACAAGATAGCTATACAAAGAAGCCGTTGCAACGGGAGCTTTGCAACGGGTTCTTTGCAGAACTGGCTGATCGTTCCGGAACGAAGTCCGGAGCCGTTCCAGGCGGCTCCGCGGCGTCGCTGGGGGGGGAAGAGATCAGCCGAACTATCCGGCAGGACGGTCAGGTCTGCCCGGTTGCCACAACCTCGCTTCAGAGAACCTCGGCGTCGGTTCTGGAGAAGACGAGATCGCTGACCGCGGGCAGCGGACCGTGCCACCGGCGGGGCGGGTGCGGTGCGCGGAGGGCCGCCGGGTAGCTCTCGGGCCGGTAGCTGTTCGTGAGGCGGTACGCGTGGAAGCCGTGTTCGCGCAGCGTGCGCAGCAGTTCGGCTGGGTCGTCCCCGAGCTGTGCCATGCGCTCCGGGGCCACCTCGATCGCTATCTCCGCGTCCGGGCGCAGTCGGTCGAGTACGGGCTCCAGGCCGCGGATGGCAGCCCCTTCGCCGCCCTCGATGTCTATTTTGAGCACTCGGGCCCTCTCGATCTCCTCCGGCCGCAGCAGCTGGGCCAACGGCTGGGCGTCGGCCTCGAAGGCGGACGCCACCGGGCCGTCCCACGGAACCGCGCTGTTGGCACCCAGGTTGCGCGGGGACGCGAGCGTGAAGCGGAGCCTCTCGTGCCGCGCCGCTACCGCGGCGTTGAGGGCGCGGACGTTGGCGCAGTGGTTGAGCCGCAGGTTCCGGAGCGTCTGGTGGTGGAACGGCGCGGAGGCCTCGACCGCGGTGACAGTGCCGGTCTCGCCGACCAGCCGCGAGGCGAGAACGCTGAAGTAGCCGATGTTGGCCCCGACGTCCACGAAGCCGTCCCCGGGGCGCAGCCGCCGCATGAGCCAGCTCGTCATGTGCGGTTCCCACACGCCGAACAGGTAGAGGTAGCGCTGGATGAGGTCTTCGGTGTCCACCTCGAACACCGTGCCTGCCCGAGTCGTCACGGTGCGACGGCTCGGGCTCTTTGCGAAGTACTCGCTCAGCCGGCGTGAGAGGGGTGGTTTTTCCAGGCGGCCAGGGGCATACCGCACGTACCACCGTGCGGCCTCCGCCAGAAGCTCCGCTGCCCGTTTCCTCATCCGGGAACGATAGCTCTGCCGTGGCCCGGGTCCCGGCTCCGCTTCTGACCGAGGTCGTGGTCCGTTAGGTGAGGTCGAGGTCGAGCATGCGGATGGCGTTGCCGCGCATGAGTTTGTGGATGGTGGTCTGGTCGAGTCCGGTGACGTGGTCGAGGGCGATGTCTTTGGTGTGGGGGAAGGTGGAGTCGACGTGGGGGTAGTCGGTTTCGAAGGTGGCGTTGTCGGTGCCGATGGTCTCCAGGGCGGTGATGCCGTGTTTGTCGCGGAAGAAGCAGCAGTAGATCTGCCGGTAGTAGTAGGTGGAGGGGGGTTGGGGGATCAGGTCGCGGACGCCGCCCCAGGCGCGGTGTTCTTCCCAGACGTCGTCGGCGCGTTCGAGGGCGTAGGGGATCCAGCCCATCTGGCCTTCGCTGTAGGCGAGTTTGAGGCGGGGGTGTTTGACCAGGACGCCGCTGAAGAGGAAGTCCATCATCGAGGCCATGGCGTTGTTGAAGGACAGTGAGGCCTGGACGGCGGGGGGTGCGTCGGGGGAGGCGGCGGGCATCTGGGAGGAGGAGCCGATGTGCATGTTGACGACCGTGCCGGTCTCCTGGCAGGCGGCGAAGAAGGGGTCCCAGTAGCCGGTGTGGATGCTGGGCAGTCCCAGGTGGGTGGGGATCTCGCTGAAGGTGACGGCGCGTACTCCGCGGGCGGCGTTGCGGTGGATCTCGGCGACGGCCAGGTCGATGTCCCACAGCGGGATCAGGCACAGCGGGATGAGCCGGCCGCCGCTGTCGCCGCACCACTCCTCGACCATCCAGTCGTTGTAGGCGCGCACGCACGCCAGGGCGACGTCCTTGTCGTGGGCCTCGGCGAAGGTCTGGCCGCAAAAGCGGGGGAAGGTCGGGAAGCACAGCGAGGCCTCGACGTGGTTGAGGTCCATGTCGGCCAGCCGCGCGGCCGGGTCCCAGCAGCCGCGCCGCATCTGCTCGCGGGTGATGCCCTCCAACGTCATCTCGTCCCGGTCGAAACCGACCGCCGCGATCACCCGCTTGTAGGGGAAGAACAAGCCCTCGTACTCCCACCAGTCCGTGAGCTGGCCCTGCGGATCGGTGGTGAAGCGGTACTTGCCCCCCACGTACTCCAACGCACCGATCCCCGCCGTCAACGGCTTGGGCCCCCGATCCCGGTACTTGCGCGGCAACCACGTCTCAAACAAATGCGCCGGCTCGATCACATGATCATCAACACTCACGATCCGCGGAAGTTCCGTCACGGGTGTACCCCCTCGCGATACCGGCGCCCTACCGGTTTTTCTGATGGCCCGTCAGATAGAGGCTAGACCCGCCGCCTCTGGACCGACAAGGCGTCGCCCTCTACGCTTCCCCGAAACCTGACGACTCGTCAGTAAACAGGGAGGCGACATGCCAGCTGTCGCACGCGAACCCGGCGCTACAGCACCCGGACCCGGCGCCGCAGCACCCGAAACCGCCGCCGCGCAGAGGCCCGGTCCCGTACCCGCCCCCGACGCCGCGCAGGGGCCCGGTCCCGTACCCGCCCCCGACGCCGCGCCGGGGGTGAGCGACGCACACGCACTCGGTGCCGCCCGCACCCTGTGGGAGCTTCTCGTCCGCCGGGCGGAGCTCACCCCACAGGCTCCCGTACTGATCCAGGCCGCCGACGATCCGGCCGAGGACCGCACCGCCACCTTCGGCCTGCTGCGCAGCCGCGTCGAGCGCACCGCCGCCGGACTGTACGAGAAGGGCGTACGCCCCGGACAGACCGTCGCCTGGCAGCTGCCCACCCGCATCGAAACGGTCGTGCTCTCCCTGGCACTCGCCCGGCTCGGCGTACGCCAGACACCGCTCATCCCCGTGTACGGGGAGCGAGAGGTGGCTCTCGCCCTGCGCGCGACGGACTCCGCCTGGTACGTCCACCCCGGCACCTGGCGCGGCAGGGACTACGCGTCCCTCGCCGACCGGATCAGCACACGGCTCGGCCTGACACCGCGCACCCTGACCGCCTACGACACCCTCCCCGACGG